>JAOPWA010000608.1 GCA_025965915.1 Dactylosporangium sp.
GTGAAGTCGCGGGCACCCACAGGGGCCCGCGACTTCACATTTTGGTATAGGACGCCGAACTGTAAGCACCCTGCTGCTCACCCTGCGCTGAAGCGGGTCCGGTTTGCCCCTAGCGGGACCGGCGGACGCGCTCCTACGGTTGAGGTTCGAGGACACGGGCAGGGGTGGATTCGTCGATGGGCAAGGACGTTTCGCAGGCTTCTTTCAGCCGCGAAGATCGAGCGCGCTATCGGCAGAAGGTCCGCAGGTGCCTCGACGTCTTCGCGCTGATGCTCAACGACTTCCGTTTTGATGCCGATCGCCCGACGACGGGCCTCGAGATCGAGCTCAACCTCATCGACGGAGAGGCCCAGCCGGCGATGCGCAACGCGGAGGTGATCGCCGACCTGGCGGATCCCTCGTTCCAGACCGAGCTCGGCCAGTTCAACCTGGAGATCAACGTCCGGCCCCGGCTGATCGCGGGGCACGGGTTCGACGAGTACGAGCGGGACGTGTCGGCCAGCCTCGCCCACGCCGACGAGCGCGCGCACAAGCATGACGCCAAGCTCGTCCTCATCGGCATTCTGCCGACCCTCACTCAGGAACACACGGTCCTCGACAACATCTCGGCCAACCCGAGATACCGGGTGCTCAACGAGCAGATCATCACCGCCCGAGGGGAGGACATGGTCCTCGACATCAGGGGCGCGGAGCGGCTGCAGGCCTACACCGACTCGATCGTGCCGGAGGCCGCGTGCACCAGCGTGCAGTTCCACCTGCAGGTCGCCCCGGAAGACTTCGCCCGCCACTGGAACGCCTCGCAGGCCATCGCCGGCATCCAGGTCGCCATCGGCGCGAATTCGCCCTTCCTGTTCGGCCGCCAATTGTGGTCGGAGACTCGCATCGCCCTGTTCGAGCAGGCCACCGACACCCGGCCGGATGAGCTCAAAGCCCAGGGGGTACGCCCGCGGGTCTGGTTCGGTGAACGCTGGATCACCTCGATCTTCGACCTGTTCGAGGAGAATGTTCGGTACTTCCCGCCGTTGCTGCCGATCACCGAGGACGAGGATCCGGTCGAGGTGCTGCACAACGGCGGCGTGCCGCGCCTGGGCGAGCTGCGGTTGCACAACGGCACCGTCTACCGGTGGAACCGTCCGGTGTACGACGTGATGAACGGCCGGCCGCACCTGAGGGTCGAGAACCGGGTGCTGCCCTCGGGGCCGACCGTGGTCGACATGCTCGCCAACGCCGCGTTCTACTTCGGGCTCGTACGTGAGCTGGCCGAGGCGGACCGTCCCGTGTGGACGCAGCTCACCTTTTCAGCCGCCGAGCAGAACTTCCACACCGCGGCTCGCGACGGCATCGCGTCGACCGTGTGGTGGCCGCGTTTCGGTGAGAGTCGCGTTACCGACCTCGTACTCGAAAAGCTGCTACCCAAGGCGTACGACGGCCTCGACCGCTTCGGTGTCGACCCGGTTACCCGCGACCGTCTCCTCGGCGTCATCGAGGCGCGCTGCGTGAACCGGCGCAACGGGGCGGTCTGGCAGACCGAGACCGTGCGCGCGTTGGAGCGGGATCGCAACCTGGACCGGCTGTCCGCGCTGCGCGAGATGCTGCGCCGCTACAGCACCAAACTCGCAGACAACGAGCCCGTGCATACGTGGCCCATCAGTTAGAGCATCACGATGCGGTGGCGCCGCCGGGGCCACGCCGCTTGCGCGGCTTGGGTACCTCCGGCGAAGCCGGCTGGGCAACGGCCGGCTGGGTGATCGTGGCCCGGCCGGTCGCGGTCGGCGCCGATGCGTTGACCCTGGTCGTTGCGGCGTCACCCCCGGTCGTCGCCGCCGCGGGTCCCGGCCGGCCGGACACCGTGGACGGCTCAGGTGAACCGCCGGCGAGGGTGCGCGTCCACTCGGTCAACGCCGCATCGTCGACGGCGTTCGCCGCACCGCCGGTTGCCGTACCACCGGCCGCCGGCTTCGTTTCGCCCCCGAGGGGCGAGCCGGGCGCCGCTGCGGCGGCGGGCCCGCGGCGTGGTCGCATCGGCCCGAGTACCGCCACGAACACGGACCCGGCGAGGCCCCCGACCACCGCGTAGGGCGCGAACAGGTACGAGGACAACTGCCCCGCCCGTACGGTCAGGTTCGGCGCGGCGAGGAAATAGGCGGCGGCCACCAACAGTGGTCCGAAAGTCCCCGAAATGGCGATGCTCACCCGGTTGTCACCGCGGCGGTCGGCGGGCAGCGCGGCGAACACACCTACCAGTAGGGCGCCGCCCAGCATCAGGAGCGCACCGGGGAGGTAGAGCATTTCGCGGAACCAGCCCTTGTCCGTGAACTGCCACGCCGCGAGTTGAGCGGTGCCGACGGTCCGGTTGGCGCGTACCGCGTCGACCACGGACACCGCGGCGAGGGCCCCCACCCAGGCGGTCGAGGCCACGACGTTGGCCGCTATGACTCGGACGTTGACGGCTACGACCGCGATGAGCAGGCCGACGATGACGCCCACCACGGCGTATGCCCCGGCGGTCACTTCCGGCTGGAACGTGTCGGCGCGATGCGCGGCCCGGGCCGGCAGCATCACCAGCGGCACGGTTATCAGGGCGCCGATCGCCGCGGCGAGTGCGATCACCATCCGCGAGACCAGATCGATCGCGTGGGCGCGTCGGCGGCCGTCGACGCGAGTGGCCGTGTTCTCAGCTACCCCGCTCCTCGACGCCGCCTTCGCGGCGCGGGTGCTCGTGCCACCTGCGTAGACCGCGCCCAGCACCGTGGAGGAGGCGGCGATCCACAGGGCCCAGGCAAGGCTGGCCAGCCAGAGACTCTCGCCCGTCGAGTCGCGGACGGGCTGCCACACGATGATGCCCAGACCGTAGGCGAACCCGAACTGCGCCGCGCCGGCGCCGGCCGCGACACCGATCGCAGTTACCGTCGAGTTAGCCCACCCACGCGCCGCCATGCGGCGCAGCGTACGCCCCGGCGCAGGTACGGGCGAGCCCTGCCAGCCCGAGCTGGAGTGGACACCTACTTACCGGGCGACGCATTTCTGGTGAGATGGAGCCATGGCCGATGAGCGTGACCCCGCTACTGAGGATCATGGGCACGAGGCGACCCAGCGGATGCCCGCCGAAGAGCCCACGTCGACGTTCAACCCGTTCTCCGACGACGATGAGGACGCTGACCCCGGGGCGACCCGGGCGATGCCGGCGGACGTGGAGGCGACCCGCGCGATGCCGGCCGACGCCGACGCCGACGCGACGCGGGCGATGCCGGCCGACGTGGAGGCGACCCGGAAGGTAACGCCGCAGATCTGGGCCGGCCGCGCTTCGGTACCGCTCAATGATCCCGAACCGGTGCCCGGTGCGACTGCGGCGCAGTGGCAGGAGGAGACCGCCGGCGAGGACGTCGACGGCTCCTGGCTACGTCCGGTGGTGATCGCCGTGGTCGTGCTGATCCTGCTCGCGATGCTCGGCACCGGTCTGTGGCTCATCTTCAACCGTTCCGGCGGGCCGTCGGCACCGGCACCCGGCATCACGGCGACAGCGTCCGCGATCCGCACGCCGACCGAGGGGCCGACGGCCACCGCGACCCCGACGGCCACCGCGACCCCGACGGCTGCGACGACGACGGCTCCGACGACGGTCGCGGCGCAGGTGACCGTACCCATCCTGGTGGGTCAGAGCGAGGCGGTGGCCAAGCAGCAGTTGACCGCAATGGGGCTGGCCTTCACCGTGTCCCGGCGCGCCGCGAGCGGTGTCAATCCGGGTACGGTCATCGCCACCGAACCCGGGGCCGGGGCGAGGGTCGCCGCGGGCAGCCAGGTGACCCTGGTCGTGGCCGCGGCTCCGGCGCCCACGACGGCGGCGCCGTCAAGGACCGCATCTCCGACACGGCCGGCATCGCCGTCCGCAGGGCCGGGCACCCCGTGACTTCCGCCGGCGGCCAACTGGCGCTGGCGGCGAGGAATGATGGTGCCGGTGGCGTCTAACTGATGGTTGCCCGCGACCGCAGGCCACCGGCCGGGGCCACCTTCCCGGGCTGCAGACCCTTGAGCTGAACAAAGATCGACCTGCGCTCCACCGCGTCACCGGCGGCGTTCAACTGGTATCCGTCCAGCCATGCCCAGCCGTCATAGGTCGGCCAGTCGTGTACGCGGATCACCCGGAAGAGCATTGGCTCGAGGAACTGCACGCTCGCTGCCTTCGTGACGCGCAGTACGTCTCCGGCCCTGGGTAGCACACCGACTCCTGTTCGTCCGGCCGGCGACGGTGGGCGTCGCGCGGCGTCTGGCGCCCGCCACTGGTGGCGAGCCGACGCGTCCCCGAACACGTCCTTGCAGTCCGGAAGCCACCGGACACCCGTGGGATATCCGCTGCGTGTGGCGCCCGATTCATTACGCCGACTCGAGCCGTCACCTCATCACTAAAAGTCACTGTCCGTGTCCACAACAGCCCACTTTGGCCGAACGTTATGAACGGTGAGTAACTCAAGCCGTACCGACAGGTTGCCCCAGAACCATGACCAATGCAAGTTGCAGACCGGAGATTCCACTATGAGACCGCGGGATTGACGGTCACGTGCCTCCGACCCACGTGGGTAATAGAGTCGGGGTCGAGCGGCGGACGGGATGGGGCGTGGTGTCCTGCGGGTCAGAGCGCGGACCGATCGCCGATCTGGCAAAGGAGCTGTGGTGGAGATAGAGGCCAAGGGCCTGAGAGTCAACCTCGACGGCGCGCAGTGGCGGAGAAGTAACCGCAGTGGACCGTTGTCGGACAACTGTGTCGAGGTGGCGTTCGTGGACGGGGCCATCGCGGTCCGTGACTCCAGGAACCCGACCGGTCCCGTGCTGTTGTTCACCCAGAGCGAGTGGGACGCGTTCGTCGGTGGGGCCAAAGACGGGGAGTTCGACTTGTAACTGACGCCCTTCACACTGTGGGCGTTCTCTCGTCGCCACCGGCGCGTCGCGACACGCTGGTCTCGCTGCCCGCAAAAGCGACGGACTGGTGGGCGTCGCCAGCGTCGCGGATCCTCGTTGTACCAGGCGGTGCGGCCCGTGCCGTGCCTGGCGCCCTGCGGTGCATCCGTAGGGGCGACTGACGCAGACCCAGACAGGCGGAGTGCGATGACAACAGGCCCGGAGAATTACAGCAACGGCTCGGCGAACGCCGACGATCGGTTCGCCGCGCAGCTGAGCGGATACCGTCCGGTACGTCGGGACAGCGCTGTGCTGCCGGCCACCAACGGCGAAGACCTGGGTCGACGCAACGGCTCGGCGCCGACGACTGACCGGGCGAACGGTTCGATGGAGACGTCCAACCCGATCGCCTCGTCGCTTCGGGTACCCAAGCTGGTCGAGCCGGAGCTGGACGCATCCGTCTTCAGCGCTGACAGTTGGATGGACGGTCCCAGCCAGTCGCTCGCCGACCACCCGCTGCTCCGCGGGCTGCTGCTCGAGTTGCCGCCCAAGGGGAGCATGCCTACCCAGGAGTGGCTGGACCGTTGGTTCGAGGCGGCCCGCTCGATCCTCGAACTGCTGTACGCGCAGCACGCCGGCCGGCACTGAGTCCGGCGTCGGCGGTTGGTGTAACCCTCTACGGCACCCTCGCTGATCGATAGCCGGTCGCCGTTGCCGGGGCTCGCCGGCCCGCCCCGGAGCCCGACATGATTACGCGCCGTCGCGATCTCTGCGCCGGTGGCGTCGACGCATGCTCATCCGCCCCGGTGACGGCAGGGTAGGGGCGGACACGACGACCACTCACCGTGGTCGGTCGCCGGCATCAATCGCGGCAACCGTGATCGAATCCGCCAATTGCGATATCTATTCATGTAAGGGCTTTCCAAATACCCTCTTCTCCAACCGGATCGCCCCCCGCTGCGGCGAACGCACAACATTCGGCGGGAAGGTCCACCAGAGGGAGGAGTGGGAGATGAGGCTCCCAGAAAAAGCGAGGCCTAGCCCGCGGGCGGCCGGCGTTGGCCGTCGAGCCGCGCTGCTCGGTCTGGCCACCGTCGCCGCCACCGCTGCGGCCCTCACGGCAGGTGGGCCCGCTTCGGCGGCATCCCAGGCCGAGGGCGTCATCCGCGACGCGGGCACCACCAGCGTCGTGCCCGACAGTTACGTGGTCGTCCTGAAGGACGCGGTCGCGCAGGCGCAGGGCGTCGACGCACCGGCACGGGAGCTGTCCAGCCGATTCGGCGGCAGCCTGGGGCATACCTACCGGAGTGCCCTGCACGGCTTCGCGGTCAAGGGCATGACTGAGGCGCGGGCCCGCAAGCTCGCCGCCGACCCGGCCGTCGCCTACGTGCAAAAAGACGGGATCTTCAGGATCTCGGGCACCCAGACCGGCGCGACGTGGGGGCTGGACCGCATCGACCAGCGCAACCTGCCGCTGAACGGTAGCTACACGTACCCGACCACGGCATCGAACGTGCACGCGTACATCGTCGACACCGGCATCCGGGTCAGCCACAGTGAGTTCGGTGGCCGGGCGACGCCCGGTTTCGACGCCGTCACCAGCGGCGGCAACGCCAACGACTGCAACGGCCACGGCACGCACGTCAGCGGCACCGTGGGTGGCTCCACCTACGGTGTGGCCAAGGGCGTGCAGTTGGTCGCCGTCCGCGTGCTCGACTGCAACGGCAGCGGCAGCACCTCGGGGGTCGTGGCCGGTATCGACTGGGTGACCAGCCACGCGATCAAGCCGGCCGTGGCCAACATGAGCCTCGGCGGCGGCGTGGACGCAACCCTCGACGCCGCGGTCCAACGCTCCATCGGCTCCGGTGTGACCTACGGCATCGCCGCCGGAAACGGCGACGCCCTGGGTAACCCCCAGAACGCCTGCAACAACTCGCCCGGCCGGGTGCCTGAGGCGATCACCGTCGGCGCGACGCAGAACAACGATCAGAAGGCGTCGTTCTCCAACTACGGCACCTGCCTGGACATCTTCGCCCCCGGGGTCTCCATCACCTCATCGTGGAACACCAACGACACGGCCACGAACACGATCAGCGGCACGTCGATGGCGACCCCCCACGTCGTCGGTGCCGCCGCGTTGGTCCTGTCGGCTAACCCCACCGCCACGCCTCAGCAGGTACGCGACACTCTGGTGAACAACGCCACGTCCAACGTCGTCGGCAACCCGGGTACCGGCTCGCCGAACAAGCTGCTGTACGTGGACAACGGCGGCACCCCGCCCCCGCCCCCGCCTCCGCCGCCGCCCGCCGGCTGCTCGGGTACCAACGGCACGGACGTCCAGATCCCGGACGCCGGTCCGGCGGTGACCAGTTCGATCACCATCTCCGGCTGTGCCCGCAACGCGTCGGCGTCTTCCAAGGTGGAGGTGCACATCAAGCACACCTACCGCGGTGACCTGCGCATCGACCTGGTGGCGCCGGACGGCACCTCGTACCGGCTCAAGACGGAGAGCTACGACAGCGCGGCCAACGTCGACACCATCTACACCGTCAACCTGTCCAGCAAGGCCGCGAACGGCACCTGGAAGCTGAAAGTGCAGGACATGTACGCGATCGACACCGGGTACATCGACTCGTGGACCCTTACGGTCTGACCGGTCGCTAACGCACGGTGTGATCAGGGAGAGTTTGAGTCGTGACAACGACTCGAACTCTCCCTGATCCCGTGAAGGCTCCGAAGATCGAACTGCACGTCCACCTCGAGGGCGCGATCCGCCCGGCCACTCTGCTCGACATCGCCCGGCGCAACGACCTGCCGCTACCGGTCAACACCGTCGAAGAGCTGACCGCCCTCTACGAGTTCACCGACTTCAAGCACTTCCTCGAGGTCTGGGTCCTCACCACCAACTGCCTGCGCACCCCCGACGATTTCCGCGAGATCGTCGTCAACTACGCCGCCGAGGCGGCGTCCTTCGGTGCGGTGTACCTGGAGGCGATCTTCTCGCCGGCCGAGCGCGTCATTCGTGGCGTGGTCGGATGGGACGAGATATTCACCGGCTACGTCGAGGGCGCCGTCGAGGCGCGGGAGCGGTACGGCGTGACGGTCCGGTTCACCCCGGACCTCTACCGTGGCCTGGACCTGGCGGTCGCCGAGGAGTGCGCGCGGACCGCCGTGCGCTACCGCGACCGGGGCGTCGTCGGGCTCGGGTTGGGCGGGATGGAGACCGCTGCACCAGCGGCCAGGTACCGCAGCGCCTTCGACATCGCCCGCGACGGTGGCCTGGCGCTGGTGCCGCATGCGGGTGAGGGCGCCGGGCCGGCGTCGGTCCAGGAGGTCATCGACCTCGGCGCGGCCCGCATCCGCCACGGTATCCGCGCCGTCGAGGATCCGGATGTACTGAAGCAGATCGTCGACCGGGGTCTCGTTCTGGATGTATGCCCGACGTCGAACCTGCGTACCCGGGTCGTGCCGAGCCTGTCCGAGCATCCGCTGCCGCTGCTACGTGAGGCCGGGGTGAGCTGCACCATCAACACCGATGACCCGGCGATGTTCGGCACCGACCTCGGCCGTGAGTACGAGGTGGCCGCGATGCTGGGTGTGTCGGCCGCGGACGCGTACGCCGCCGGAGTCGCCGGGGCGCTCTGCGACGAGGAGACCCGTAGTCGTCTGCGTGAGTTGGGCGGTCTGTCCATCGGCTGAATGGTTGGTCGTACCTCAACGGAAGTCAGCCTTCTGTCGGCCGGTTGGCAACGATTGTTGATGGTCGGAGGACAGTTGCCTGGCTAACCTTGCTCGAGTTCGGTTTATCCTATAAAGGCGGCTCAATGGATTTTACGACTACTTTTGCGGTGTTGAGCGGTGTGGGGATGCTGGCGTTCAGCATCGGTGCGTTCGGTGTGCTCGACGCATACCACAAGCGCCACCCGCAACTGAAGCGCATCGACTGGTTGATCAGCCTGTACACGGTCGGCGTGCTACTCACCGTGGTCGGTTTCGTCCTTTATGGCCGCTGGTGGATGGCGGCGCCGTTCGCGCTCATGCTGCTGCCGGCCGACCGTGCCGTGCGCATGCGGGCCGAGTTCCGCCAGCGCCGCGCGCACCTGAAGAGGCTCAAGGGTCCGGAGTCGCTCGACCAGTAACAGCCTGGCGATCATGAACACTTGGCGGGCCTATCGCACCGCCGTGTGTCCAGGATCGCTATCTATGCCGCGAAGGTGGGTAGCCGCTCGGTCGCCGGCGCCGGCGGAGTGGCCCGCCACAGCTTCAGCTTCTGGGCGACGAGGCGCGCCACGTATGCCGGATTGAGCAGCAGGTAGCGCTTCCACAGTCGGCCTGGCTCCAGGCCGAGCCGCCACAGCCACTCCAGGCCGTACTTCTGCATCCACGCGGGCGGCTTGCGCAACTGCCCGGCGTGGTAGTCGAACGCGGCGCCGACGGCGAGCAGTGGCGCGTTGAGCAGCGGGCGCATCGCGTACGCGAAGATTTCCTGGCGGGGGCAGCCCAGTCCGACGAGAACCACCCGGGCGCCCGACGCCTTGATCCGCTCGGCGAGGTCGAGGTCCTCCCCGGGGCGCAGGGCCCGGAACTTCGACGGTTCGATACCCGCGATCTTCAGAGCGGGAAAGAGATCGGTCAGCGCCGGTACCAGCCGGTCGAGGGTCTCGGTCGTCGAGCCGTACAGGTAGACCGGCAGGCCTTCGGCGGCGCAGCCGCGCAGCACTTCGAGGGTCAGGTCCGGCCCGTACACTCGCTCGGTGAGGCCCGCGCCGTGTAGAAGATTCAGTGCCCAGCGAACGGGCTGCCCGTCGGGGGTGACGACGTCGAACGAGTTGAGCCGGGCGTTGTGCGCAGGGTCCTCGACCCCGGTCATCACTCCGTGCACCGCGAGGGCGGTCAGCGTGAGGGGCCGCTGCTCGCGGGCGGCGGCGAGGACCTTTTCGGTCGCCGCCTCGTAGTCGATGACGTTGACGAGTACGCCGAGGACGTTTCGTTTGCCCTGGTCGATCATGCGGCTGGCAGCCACTTGTCGACGTTGGCCTCGTAGATCTCCCGCAGGATCATCGGCACGTCGTACACCTGCTTCCAGTCCGGGTAGTCGGCCTGGAACGCGGCGTTGGAGCCGATCCACCACTTGTGGTCGCCGATTCGGTTCGCCTCGTGGTACTCCGTGATCATCTCGTTGCCGGTGATCTTCTCGGCGAGGCCGAAGACCTCCAGGTGCGAGGTGTTGGAGTGCCGCCCGCCGCCCATGTTGTAAACGGCTGCGCTGCGCGGGTTGCGGAAGAACGCCTCGAACGCCGAGACGACGTCGTGGCTGTGAATGGCGTCACGCACCATCTTCCCCTTGTACCCGAAGATCTTGTACGTGCGCCGCTCCATGTTGCAGCGCATCACGTAGGCGAGGAAGCCATGAAGCTCGGTGGCCGAGTGGGCGGGTCCGGTCAGCGTGCCGCCCCGGAAGCAGGCGGTCTTCATGTCGAAGTACCGCCCGTACTCCTGCACCATCACGTCCGCGGCGACCTTGGATGCGCCGAACACCGAGTGCAGGCACGCGTCGATCGACATGTCTTCGGTGATGCCCTGCTCGTATGCGTGGCCCGGCTCGAGCTCCCAGCGCGTCTCCAGTTCGACGAAGGGGAGCGAGTTCGGGCGGTCGCCGTACACCTTGTTGGTGGAGCAGTGGATGACCGGCGCCTCGATGCAGTGCTCACGCACGTTCTGCAGCACGTTGAGCGTGCCGCCGGCGTTGACGTCGAAGTCGGTGTACGGGTCGCGCACCGCCCAGTCGTGGCTCGGCTGAGCGGCCGTGTGGATGACGACCGCGATGTCGCGCCCGTAGCGGGCGAAGATCTTCGCCAGCGAGTCGCGGTCACGGATGTCGATGCCGTGATGGGTGTACCGCTCGCCCAGCTCGTTGGTCAGGCGCAGCACGTTCCAGGCCGTAGAGGCCTCGGAGCCGAAAAACTGCTTACGCATGTCGTTGTCGATGCCGACCACGTCAAGTCCGAGCGAGGCGAAGTGCCGTACTGCCTCGGAGACGATCAGGCCGGCCGATCCGGTCACGAGCGCGACGCTCACGAGCAACTCCAGGATTCGGCGGCGTTGTACAGCCAGTGAGTCTAACGGCGGCCGGCGACGACTTGTGCCGGCGGCAGCGGGACCGGCCACAAGCGGGCGGTGCCGCGGCCGTGGGCTGAAAGCAGAACAGGCGGCCGGTTAGGCCGCCTGCTGTGTGGTGGGGAAGGAGGGAGTTGAACCCTCACGCCCTTTCGGGCACACGGACCTGAACCGTGCGCGTCTGCCATTCCGCCACTTCCCCGAAGTGACTTCGCCAGTGGCGAAGCGAGAGGAACGCTATCACGTGCCCCACACGGTAACGCCCGGGAGAGCTAGACCAGTCGAGGTCTCACTCCGCTAATCCGATAGCCTAATCCAACCGCGCACGAAGCATGTGTAGAGGCTAGGCTGCCGGAGGCGCCCCGGAAGAATAGCACGAGCTGGGCCGGTTGGTGCGGGTGCAAGAGAGCGCGCGCCAGATACCATCATGACCTCGGGACCCGAGGAGGAGCCGGTGAGTGTGCTGCAGCGCTTCGAGAAGCGCTTGGAGGGCCTTGTCGAAGGGGCATTTGCCAAAGTCTTCAAGGGTGTGGTTCACCCTGTGGAGATCCTTAACGCCATGCAACGGGAGGCGGAGGCACACAAGGCGATCTTGGCCGGTGGTCGAACTCTCGTTCCGAACCGGTACGTGATCGATCTCTCACCCTACGACCACAGTCGGCTGGCACCGTATGCAGCCGCCTTGGCGCAGGAGCTCGCGCAGTCGCAGGCCGAGTTCATCGGTGAGCAGGGCTGGACGGTCTACGGCGACGTCATCGTGGAGATCGAGCGTGGGGACGGTCTTGACACCGGCATGTTCCGGGTCACCGCCGAGGTCTACACCGGTGCGGACGTGGCGCCGGTGCCCTCCTACGAGGCGCCGCCCGGCTACCCGCCGTATGACCAGAACCCGTACGCTCCCCACAGTGCGCCGCCGGCGCACGGCGGTGGCGGTAGCGGTCCGGCACGTAGCGCACGCCTGATCTCAGGCGACGGACGCAGCTATCCGCTGTCGATCGGTTCGACGGTGATCGGCCGTGGTGACCAGGCCAACATGCGCCTGCCTGACGTCGGCATCTCGCGGCGTCACGCCCGGCTCGACTTCGACGGCGCACAGGTCGTGCTGACCGATCTCGGTTCGACCAATGGCACGATGGTCAACGGGCAGCGGGTCTCCGCGGTCGCGCTGAACCCGGGTGACATGATCCAGCTCGGCACGACGACGCTGACCTTCCGGGCCGATGGTTAGGAGCCGTGCACGAGGTGACCAGTCCACCAGGCCCGGATAGAGAACTGCATGCCTGAAATTGTCCTTACCGTTGCTCGGTACGGGTTCCTCGTGTTGCTGTGGATCTTCGTGTTCACGGTCGTGGGTGTGATCCGGCGTGACCTGTTCGCAGGCGCGCGTTCCGGTCGTCTCGTCGCCGCGCCGCGCGGCATCGGGCCGACCGTCGCGGGCAAACCCGCCAAGGTCAAGCGAGGTCGGGCCGCGCGCCAGCTGGTGGTGACCGCCGGCGCGCTCGCCGGTACCCGGATCACTCTCGGGGAAGCTCCGATCACCGTCGGGCGCGCCGAGGACTGCACCCTGGTCATCACCGACGACTACGCCTCGGCCCGCCATGCCAGGCTCGTGCCGCGCGACGGGCAGTGGTACCTCGAGGACCTGGGCTCGACGAACGGGACCTACCTCGATCGCGCTAAGGTCAGCGCGCCCACTCCCGTGCCCCTTGGCGTGCCGATTCGCATCGGCCGCACTTCATTCGAGTTACGGTCATGACCCTTACCCTGCGCTACGCGGCCCGAAGCGACCGCGGTCTCATCCGAGGCGGAAACCAGGACTCCGTCTACGCGGGACCGCGCCTGCTCGCGGTCGCCGACGGCATGGGCGGTATGGCTGCCGGTGACGTCGCGAGCAACATTGTGATCGCCGTCATGGCGCCGCTGGACGAGGACGTGCCGGGCAGCGCGGTGATCGACGCGTTACGCGGGGCCGTCGACAACGCCAACCAGCAGATCCGGGACACCGTCGAGGCCAACCCGGCGATGGAGGGCATGGGGACCACCCTTACCGCGATGCTGTTCGGCGGCAGCAAGTTCGGCATGGTCCACATTGGTGACTCGCGCGCGTATCTGCTGCGCGAGGGCGACTTCGGCCAGGTCACCAAGGACGACACCTACGTGCAGATGCTGGTCGACGAAGGCCGCATCAGCCTCGAGGAAGCCGACACTCATCCGCAGCGGCACCTGCTGTTCCGCGCCCTCGACGGCCGCGACGCCGAGCCGGAGTACTCGGTGCGCCAGGCCGTGGCCGGTGACCGGTACCTGCTGTGCAGCGACGGACTTTCCAGCGTCGTCAGCAGCGAGACGATCGAGGCGACGCTGCGCGAGTACACCAACCCGGACCAGTGCGCCGAGCGGCTGGTCCAACTCGCGTTGCGTGGCGGAGGCCCGGACAACATCACGGTGATCGTTGCCGACGTGACCGACCAGGACATCGTCGAGGAAGCGCCGATCGTGGGCGGCGCCGCGGCCCGCGACCGCGGCAACTCGACGTCGGCCGACAGTTCGACGCCGGCCGCCCGGGCGTCCGCCCTGACCACTCCGCGTCCGGCCGCTCCGGAGGCTTCGTCCGACGGGGACGAGGATGAGCGCCCGCGCCGCCACCCGGTGCGCACAGCGCTGCTGCTCGTAGTCCTGCTCGGGCTGCTCGGCGGCGGCGTCTGGGTCGGCTGGCGCTACACGCAGTCGCAGTACTACGTCGGCGCGACCGAGGACGGCGTGGTGGCGGTGTTCCGCGGTGTGCCGGGGCAGGTGGCCGGCCTACGCCTGTCGTCTGAGCAGGAGCGCAGCGCGACCAGCCTC
>JAOPWA010000615.1 GCA_025965915.1 Dactylosporangium sp.
CCTACCTGGGTGATCGCGCGGTGCGTCCGCGTGGTGCTCGACACGCTTACGCCTCCGGAGGATCCGCTGCCGTCGGCGGTGCGGGCCGAGCGGGGGCTGGTGGGGTTGGCCAAGGCACTGCGTGAGATCCACCGGCCATCGTCGCGCGAGTCGCTTGCGATCGCCCGTCGGCGATTGAAATGGGACGAGGCGTTCGCCGTCCAGCTCACTCTCGCGCAGCGCAAGCACCGGGCTGCCGACTGGCCTGCCACGCCCCGGCCGCGCCGCGACGACGGGTTGCTGACCGGGTTCGACGCGTCCCTGCCGTACGAGCTGACCGACGGTCAGCGTCGGGTCGGCGAGGAGGTGGCGGGAGACCTGGCCATGGCGCACCCGATGCACCGGCTGTTGCAGGGCGAGGTCGGCTCCGGCAAGACCCTGTGTGCGTTGCGGGCCATGCTGCAGGTGGTCGACGCCGGCGGCCAGGCGGCCATGTTGGCACCCACCGAGGTGCTCGCCGCTCAGCACCACCGCAACGTGCTCGACTTACTGGGGCCGATGGGGCGCGCGGGCGAGCTGGATTCCGCGCCAGACGCGACGCGTGTGGCTCTGGTGACCGGTTCGCTGGGGGCTGCCGCCCGGCGGGCCGCCCTCGCCGAGGTGGCGTCGGGTGCCGCCGGGATTGTCGTCGGTACGCACGCGCTGCTCTACGAGGGGGTGGACTTCGCAGACCTGGGGCTCATCGTCGTCGACGAGCAGCACCGGTTCGGGGTGGAGCAGCGCGACGCCTTGCGGGCCAAAGCCAGTCAGCCGCCGCACGTCCTGGTGATGACCGCGACCCCGATTCCGCGCACTGTCGCGATGACCGTCTACGGCGACCTGGAGATCTCCGTCCTGTCGCAGTTGCCGCGGGGCAGGTCGCCGATCGCCTCCCACGTCGTACCCGCGTCCGAGAAGCCGGCGTTCCTCGACCGTGCCTGGCGGCGGTTGCGGGAGGAGGTTGCGGGAGGCCATCAGGCGTTCGTGGTCTGTCCCCGCATCGGTGATACGGCCGCCGACGGCGAGGACGCCGAGCCCGCTGAGGGTTCCGAAGAGGGTCGTCGCCCACCCCTGGCGGTGCTGGAGGTCGCGCCGCTGCTCGCCGAGGGCCCGCTGCACGGCCTTCGCATCGGGGTCCTGCACGGACGACTACCGGCCGAGGAGAAGGACGGCGTGATGCGGGAGTTCGCGGCCGGCAAGCTGGACGTGCTGGTGGCAACGACCGTCATCGAGGTCGGTGTCGACGTGCCGAACGCGACGATGATGGTCGTACTCGACGCCGACCGCTTCGGGGTCTCGCAGCTGCATCAGTTACGCGGGCGCGTCGGCCGGGGTATTGCTCCCGGGCTGTGCCTGCTCGTCTCGGAGGCGGAGGCGGGCACCCCGGCGCGGGAGCGGCTCGACGCTGTCGCTTCCACGGTGGACGGATTCAAGTTGGCCGAGTTGGATCTGGAGCAGCGGCGCGAAGGCGACGTGCTCGGCGCCGCGCAGTCCGGCCGGCGCTCGCATCTGAGGCTGCTGTCGCTGTTGCGCGACGCGGACCTCATCCGGGACGCCCGGGCTGACGCGATCGCCCTCATCGACGCCGACCCGGAGCTGGCCGGGCATCCGGCGCTGGCGACCACGGTTGGGCAGTTCGTGGACTCCGAGCGCGCCGAGTACCTCGAAAAAGGCTGACGGTGCGGGCCGACCAGGTTGGTCGACCCGCACCGCTTCATCAGTTGGACAGCCTGACCGGGGGGCGGTCTTTCGGCTCACTCTGACAGGGGGGTCAGGTGTTCGTGCGATCTGACTGGGGGGTCAGTATTTCTGTTCAGCCTGAAGGGGGATCAGGCCTCGAAGTTGACGCGGCGACGACGGGCCACCATGAACAGCCCGGCACCGGCGCCCAGCAGGACAACCGCGCCACCGGCGTACAGGCCGGTCTGTGAACCGGTCACCGGCAGGGTCGGCGCGGCGGTCGTCTTGGTCGCCGTTGGCGTCGGCGTCGGCGTCGGCGTGGTGCCACCGCCACCGCCACCGCTGGCCGGCGGCTTCTTTTCGCACGGCGTCGCAGGGATGCCGACGGTGCCCTCAAACGTCTTGTCGTCGAGGATCTTGCCCTTGTCCGAGCCTGTGTCCTTGTACCACTGGAAGCGCAGCTTGAGCATCGCGGTGGTGGCATTAGCGGGAATGCCGGTCTGAACGGCAACGCCGTCCGTGTCAGCAAGCTTCGGAATATCGGGTTTGGCGATATTGACGTGACTGCCCGCTGGGGCGTAGCTGTCCACGCTGACCTTGGCGGGCTTGCCCTCCGAGGTGTTGTCGGCTGACCAGGTCACCGTCCACGTGCCGGTCTCCTGGTCGCAGGTGGGCGTCCCGTGGACATTGGCGTGCCATGCGCTCGCTGGTGCGGCGAACATGGCGGTGGCGGCGATGCCGACGAAGGCAGCGCCGGCAAGGGTGGACATCCGTCGGGTGGACGGCACGAAGCGTCGCAAGTGGTACCCCCAAAAAATCGGGTCCGGGTGAAAGGTGGTGTTACCGCAGAGCGTCGTCACGACACCGGCCATATCGTGATGTAGCTCAATGCGCTCCCCGGGGCGCGTGGCGTCAAGGGCGTTGCCACATTGATGCCGGCCGAAGCATAGGGCGTGATCTACGAGGATGAAAAGTCCAGTAACCGCAACAATTTTGAGTAATCATCCAATCACGCATTGAAATGAGGCGTGATCGCATAGTGCCGCGAAGGTTGACGGATAAGGATCGGCGCGGCAATCGCTCCCGAGGCACCTACCGCACAGATAGACATGTCCTTTGTGTCCCTTCTTTGCGGAATGCTTTTCCATGCATACGTTGGACCTAGACACCGTTTGCCCGAGTTGATCGTCTACTCTGGACGGGGCGTACGATTGCCGGCGCGGCTTCGCTCCTCATTCGGTCGTCGGATGCTGTTCCTTTACGCGGCCGAGACCAAATCGAGTCCTCAGACGGGTGAATTTTCTGCGTAGTCGTATGCTTACGCGTTGCAGTGTGACGATGTCGCGCCGGAGGGTGATCGGCGATGCGGTCGTTTGGATGCGACAATGCCAGGTCCACTTTGGATGAAAATGATGCTGGTGCCTCTCGGTCCTCGTTCGGTTACCCACCGCAGCGCCTCCGCCCCGTCGGTACCTGAGCGAGTCCCTTCCGCCCCACGGGCCGGTAGGGCGACGTCAGTGGGCCCGGGTGGCGTCGCTGGAGGTACCGTCACCGGCATGTGCATTCCGCACCTCCGCGCGGCCCCGGCCCCGACGGGCGCGTGCCGGGTCTGCCAGGGTGCGTGCGGGGTCAGGCAGGGCGCATGCCGGATCGGGCGGTGCCGGTGAGCCGGATTGTGGCCGGCACCCTCGGCGGCCGGCGCCTGGCCACCCCGCCGGGGCGCGGCACTCGGCCGACCTCCGACCGGGTACGTGAGGCGCTGTTCAGTGCCCTGCACACCATGGTCGACCTGTCCGGGGCCCGCGTCGCAGACCTGTACGCCGGGTCGGGCGCCGTCGGTCTGGAGGCGGCCTCCCGTGGCGCGTCGCACGTACTCCTGGTCGAGGCCGATCCCCGCGCCGCCCGGATCGCGCGTGAGAACGTCACGGCCCTCGGCATGCGCGAGGTCGCTCGGGTGGCCGCGGCGAAGGTGGAGCAGATACTGGCCAATCCGCCCGACGAGCCCTTCGACGTGATCTTCGCCGATCCGCCTTACGCGGTCCCGGATACCGCGATCGATGCGATGCTGACCGCACTCGTGGAAAACGGATGGTTGGCGGAGGAGGCGGTGGTCGTGGTGGAGAGGTCGAGCCGGGACGCGCCGGTGCGATGGGTGCAGGGCATCACTGATGAGCGCAGTCGCCGCTACGGCGAAACCACGCTTTGGTACGGTCGCCGATCATGAGACGTGTGGTCTGTCCGGGATCCTTCGACCCGGTCACCAACGGTCACCTCGACATCATCGGTCGAGCCGCGCGGCTGTATGACGAGGTCGTCGTCGCCGTGCTGGTCAACGCGTCGAAGGCGGGCCTGTTCACCATCGACGAGCGACTGGACATGCTGCGCGAGGTGACCAGGCCCTACCCGAACGTGCGGGTCGAGGCGTTCCAGGGGCTGTTGGTCGACTTCTGCAAGGCCAACGACATCGACGCGGTGGTCAAGGGCATCCGTGCCGCCAGTGATTTCGACTACGAGTTGCAGATGGCGCAGATGAACGTGGGCCTGGCCGGCGTGGAGACGCTGTTCATGGCGACCAACCCCTTGTACTCCTTCGTGTCGTCGAGTCTTATCAAGGATGTGGCGAAGTGGGGCGGGGACGTGACGCAGCACGTGCCCGAACTCGTCGCCGCCCGCCTGCACGAGAGGCTGGCGCAGAAGCCGGAGTAGTCCGGAGTAGTGCTGTTCGGAAAGTCAGGGTCTCGAAGGTCAGTGCTCCGTCGGCGTTGAGAGCAGGTCGGACAAGCAGCCTGAATAGGGGTATTTCGTCCAAACGGCGACATTCGGGCCGGCGGGGCGGCAGACTCTGCGGCAGGTCGGGTCGATCTTGAGGGCGCGCAAAGGGAGCGGGCTCATCGGGTGGATCCGACTGGCCGGCCGGCCAGAACGGACGATCCGGACGGCGGCACGCCTACCGCGCGTCGTTGGCGCGTGAACGGCATCATGGTGTGCGACCGCATCGGCCTTGATCGCCGAGTGCTGACAGGAGTGACCTGAGGTGGATCCGCTCGATCGCATCGACGAGATGATTGTGCTGGTTGAAGGTGCGCGCTCGGTGCCGATGTCGCGCAACTGCATCGTCGACCGTGGCGAGATGATCGGCTCCCTCGAGCAGTTGCGTGTCGAGTTGCCGGCGGAGCTGCGGCGCTCAAGCGCGTTACTGGAAGAGCGAGACAAGATCATCGAGGCCGGCCAGCGTGAGGCAGAGCGGATCATCTCCGAGGGTGAGGCGGAGCACGCGCGGCTGGTCTCGATCAACGAGATCGTGGTCTCGGCCGAGCACGAGGCGGCCCGCATCATCGGCGAGGCGCGCACTGAGGCCCAGCGCCTGCGTGACGAGGTGGACGACTACGTCGACACCGCGCTGGCCAACTTCGAGCAGCTTCTGACCCGGTCGCTCGCCTCGATCGAGCGGGGCCGTGACAAAATGCATGCGTTGCGCGAGATCGGCTCGTTCCAGGTCGAAGAGGATCAACGGCCTTTGCCTTTCTGAAGCCGCAGCATGCCCGGTTCGACGCTAACCCACCCGCTCGGGTAACCTTGCCCGACGGCCTCTCCTTGGCCGGAGCCTACGATGCAGCATCAGACACAGACCCACCTCGACCCTCGGTCGCCGCTCGTCCTCGATACGACGGACCTGCCACGACGTCCGGGGGCTATGCGTATGGTCGAACGGACGGTGCCCGCGCCCGACGGCCTCGGTCTGGAGTTGATCGGGGTGCCGCCCCGTTCCGACCTCACTCTCAGCTTGCGGCTGGAGTCCGTTTCCGAAGGCGTTCTCGTCTCCGGGACGGTCGCCGGCCGGGTGGAGGGGGAGTGCGGGCGGTGTCTGCGCCCGATCAGCGACACGTTGAACGTCGAGATCCAGGAGCTGTACGCCTACGAGCACAGCACCACGGATGAGACGACCGACGAGGACGAGGTGGGCCGGCTACAGGGCGACCTGATCGACCTGGAGCCGGCGTTGCGGGACGAGGTGGTGCTCATACTGCCGACCAACCCGCTGTGCCGCGAGGACTGTCCAGGGCTGTGCCCCGAGTGTGGGGTGCGCTGGGATGAGCTGCCCGATGACCACCGTCATGAGCAGGTCGACCCGCGCTGGGCGGCTCTTTCAGACATGACGACGAAGACCGAGGAGTAAGACCCGTGGCCGTCCCCAAGCGGAAGATGTCGCGTAGCAACACCCGCTCACGCCGGGCGAATTGGAAGGCGACGCCGGTGGTGACCGTGGCGTGCCCGCAGTGCCGTTCCCCCAAGCTGCCGCACGCGGCCTGCACAGTGTGCGGGACGTACAACGGCCGCCAGGTCATCGAGGTCTGACCAACGGCCATCGGGTTGACGCGATCCGAGAGGCAGCTGCACCTTCAGCCGGCTCAGGGGGCGTCGGCGGCCCCGATTCCGGGGCCCCGGCCTCCCGTCTCCGAGACCGGCGCCGCGCGGATCGCC
>JAOPWA010000003.1 GCA_025965915.1 Dactylosporangium sp.
GGCGCGGCTGCACTCATCCGGTCCAAGTACCCCAACCTGTCCGCGAAAGAGGTCGTCCACCGGCTCACCGCGACCGCCACCGACAAAGGCCCGCCCGGCCGCGACCCGCGGTACGGCTTCGGGGTGCTCAACCTCGTCGCCGCGTTGACCGCCGACGTGCCGCCGGCCACTCCGAGCGCCGCGCCGAGCCGGAGCGACAACTCCACAGCACCGACCGTCGGCGCGACGAACGCGGCCGGGCCTCGCAACGACAAGAGCACCGATTCCAACTCCGGGATCATCACCGTCGTGTCGGCCGTGGTCGTCATCGTCGCGGCGGGCATTGTGACCTGGGTTCTCCTGCGCCGTCGGGGGCAGGGACCAGCGATCTAACAGCCCCAGAGATGATGGCTGGGTGCAGATATTCGCCGGGCTCCTCGGCGTGGTCCTGCTGGCCGGGACCACGGTCAGCGTCCTCCGCACCCTCGTCCTGCCTCGCTCCAAGGCCTCCCGGTTGCTCACGTCGCTGTGGCGGTTCTGGCGGGCCGTCCTGCGCGGTCTCGCGCGGCCCCGCCGGCGTTACGAGTCGCTGGACCGGCTTCTCGAATGGCACGCGCCGCTGATCCTGGTGTCACAGCTGCTGGTGTGGCTACTAGCGATGTTCGCCGGGTTCACGTTGGTCTCCTATGCGGTCGCGCCGAGGCTGGGCTGGGCGATAGCCCTCCGCGAGGCCGGGTCGAGCCTGTTCACGCTCGGCTTCGCGGTGCCCCGCCGGCTACAACTGACGGTGGTCGACTTCGCCGCGGCCGCTTCCGGGCCGCTGTTGATCGCGCTGCAGATCGCGTACCTGCCGACGCTGTACGCCACCTACAACCGCCGGGAGACCGAGGTGACGCTGCTGCGGTCGCTCGCCGGGGAGCCGTCGTGGGGGCCGGAGCTGCTGGCCCGCCATTACATGGTCGGCGCGGTGGACCAACTGCAGCGGGTGTACCAGCGCTGGGAACGGCTGGCCGCCGATCTGGGTGAGAGCCACGCCAACTACCCGGTCCTGTTGGCGTTCCGTTCGCCGAAACCGTACCGGAGCTGGATCACCGCGATGCTCGCGGTGATGGACGCCGCCGCCATGCACCTCACCCTCGCGCCCGCCACCGCACCGGTGGATGCGCGGTTGGTCATTCGTGCCGGCTTCCTGGCGCTGCGCGATATAGCCGACGCGAGAGGGATCGGCTACGACCCCGACCCACGACCGGACGCCCCCATCGCGCTCACGTTCGAGGAGTTCCGGGAAGGCGTCAAGAGGGCCGAGGACGCCGGTTTCCGGCCGGTCCGCGACGTCGCGGACGCCTGGCTCGACTTCAAAGGCTGGCGGGTCAACTACGAGTCACTGGCGTACATGCTGGCTCGCCGGAGCGACGCGGTACCCGCTCCTTGGAGCGGCCCGCGGGACTGGCCGTCCGAGCCGATGCCCCCGAATCGACCGCCACATCGGCAACCCGGCGCGCCGCACCTGCGGTTCTCCCCCACGACCGCCGTACAGCCGTGCCGAACGGATTCGGGTAAGGAGACGCCGGCCGAGGAACCAGCTCAGCCGAGCCAGCCGGGCCGCACCAGGCCGGCTTCGTAGGCGTACACGACGAGTTGTGCCCGGTCCCGCGCATGGAGCTTGATCATCGCCCGGCTCACATGCGTCTTGGCCGTCGCGGGGCTGACCACCAGCCTCGTCGCGATCTCGTCGTTGGACAGGCCGGCCCCGACGAGCGCCAGCACCTCGCGCTCCCGGTCGGTCAGTGCGTCGAGCTCGCGCGGTGGTGGTGGCGTGGCGGCGCGGGTGGCGAACTGGGCGATCAGGCGGCGGGTCACGCCGGGTGACAGCAGGGCGTCGCCGGCCGCGACCGCGTGTATCCCGCGCAGCAGGTCGACGGGTTCGGTGTCCTTGACCAGGAAGCCGCTGGCGCCCAAGCGGAGCGCTTCGAACACGTACTCGTCGAGGTCGAACGTGGTCAGGATGACGACGTGGCAATCGGCGCAGCGCGGCTCGGCCACGATGCGGCGGGTGGCTTCGAGTCCGTCCAGCAGGGGCATCCGGATATCCATCAGGACCACGTCCGGGGAGAGATCAAGAGCTAGGTGCACGGCGGCGGCGCCGTCGGCCGCCTCCCCCACCACGTCGATGTCGTCCTGCGCGTCGAGGAGCGCCCGGAAGCCCGCCCGTACGAGTGCCTGATCGTCTGCGAGCAGTACCCGGATCACGAGAGACCTCCCAGCGGGAACCGCGCGTACACCTCGAAGCCGCCGCCGGCCCCAGGGGCGGCGCGGAACTCACCGCCGAGCGCCTCGACCCGTTGGCGCATGCCGGTGATCCCGGTTCCCACGGTGAAGGCAGGGGCACCCGGCACATCGTTTCCGTGCGGCACGGTGCCCTTCCTTTCGGGCGCGGCGCCGTCGTCGGTGATCACGACGACCACCTCGGTGTGACCGTACGCGAGCCGTACCGTCGCGACGGCGCCCGGCCCGGCGTGCCGGCGCACGTTGGTGAGCGCCTCCTGCACGATCCGGTACGCCGCCCGGTCCACCTCTGCCGGCAGTGCAATCGCCGGGCCGGCGACATCCAGCTTTGCCGGCAGCCCGGCCGCCGTCACCTCGTTGATCAGAGCGCGCAGGCCGGATACCTGATCAGGGTCGCCGGCGACAGACAGTCCGGGCGCCGGCGTCCGGGGAGGTGACTCGTCGTCGGGGCTCAGGGCACCGAGCACGGCCCGGACTTCCCGCAGCGCCTCGGCGCTGGCCTGCTTGATCGCGGTGAGCGCATCCCGTGCCTGCTCGGGCCGCTGGTCCATCAGGTGCAGCCCCACGCCGGCCTGGACGTTGATCAGTGACAGGTGGTGGCCGAGGACGTCGTGCAACTCGCGTGCGATGCGAAGCCTTTCTTCACTGGCCTGGCGGCGGCGATGCTCGACGCGGGCCTGCTCCTGATCGGCGAGAGCCCGCTCCCGCGCGGCCCGGGCGTGCGCCAACTCGCGGAAGTGAGCGCTCCGTACGCGCGCGGCCTCGCCCGCGGCGAGGACCACCAGCAGCCAGGCACCGACGGTCACCAACCGGGCCGGTGAGGGGTGTGCGGCCGCCGGCCAGAAGCCACCGGCCAACGCGTACGTGAGATAGGCGGCCGCCACGACCACCCAGGTGAGCACCCGGTGGCCGGTCCGCAGCGCGCCGAGGACGGCGAACAGTGCCGCGAGGAAGGCCGGACCGTCCGGGTACCCCACGGTGACGTACGCGGTGGTCGCGGCGACCGCGACGATCAGTGCCACCGGACGTAGCCGTCGCCGTACCAGCAGCGCCGCCGGTCCGGCGACCAATAGCGCGTAGGCGGTACCTGGTAGGTCGGCACGGCCGTGCTCGGCAGCGATCGTGGTGCCCAGCACCTGGATCAGCGCCAGTGAGATCGGCAGGACGAACAGCGGCGGTCTCCCGTGCGGTGGCCACCCACGCCCGCCACCTGGTGGCCACCCACGCCCCCAACCGGGTGGCGCGCCTCGGCCACCCGTTCGGCCACGGTGCGACCAGTACGGCGGGCCCGGCGTATCCACATCAGGAACGGTAGATGACCGCCGCCGTCGTGGCATCGGATCGCTGGCGTGCCCGCGCATACCGCATCGGGCGCAGTCGGCCGGTACGTACTACGCCGGTGGATGTAGCGCGGCGGGGGTGGCTGCGGCGGCGACCGTACCGCGGATGCCTCCCTCGAGGCGACGACGGTCGGGGGTGTCCCGGCGCAGGCTGGATGCACAGGACGAAGCTATCCAGGAGGTAACGATGTCGACCGATCCGCGTGGTCCGCACCGGGTGCGCGCATCCGACGCCGAGCGCGAGCAGTACGCCCAGATCCTGCGCGCCGCCATGAGCGAGGGGCGGCTGACGCTGGAGGAGGGCGAGGAGCGACTGACCCAGGTGTACGCCGCGAAGTACCGTGACGAACTGTCCCCGCTCACCGCCGACCTGCCGGACGGCGGCCGGCAGGCGATGTTCGACCCAGCCGAGGCGCGCGCCACCTGCCGCAAGATGATCAGCCGGCACGCGGGCCTCGCCGCGGTCATCACCGGCGTCCTTGTCGCACTGTGGGCGCTGTCCGGGGCGCACTTCTTCTGGCCGCTCGTCCCGCTGCTGTTCGTCTGGTTCGGCGTGCTGCGCCATCTGGGGTGGCGGCGCTGGCAGTCAGGGTCCGGGCCCACCGGCTGGGGCGGGCCCGGCAACGGCTGGGGTTCGGGCCCCGGCTGGGGCGGATCCGGCGGCTGGGGTCCCGGCAGGCCGCCGTGGACGCGCTCCTGGCCGGCGTGAGGTTGGACATCACGGGCGCCAAGGTCATCGTCTGCCACAATCTGGTATGACACACCCATAGGCCCATGCTCGCCTTGATCAAACCTTCCTTGGGATACTTCGCCCACGTTTCCCACGGGAGGATGATCAAGAATGATGGGCCCCTCACACGCCCTGTCGGGCGCCGCCGGGTGGCTGGTCGGATCGCTCGCGCTGCAGCAGTACGCGGGCATTCACCAGACCCCGGTGCAGCTCGCGGTCGGTACGGCGATGTGCGCCGGCGGGGCACTGCTGCCCGACATGGATCTGTCCGGGCGGGTCACGACCAACCAGGGCGGCGCGACGGTCGCGCACACCTTCGGCGTGGTGTCGCTGTTCCTGGCGGAGTGCATCGAGAAGTTGTCGCTAGGCATCTATGACCTGACCAGGGGCCGTCACGACCCGCGCCGCCACAACGGCCATCGCACGTTCACCCACACCCTGCCGTTCAACGTCGGCGTCGGGTTCGGCGTGTTCGAACTGTGTCTGCACTTCGGCAAGGCCGCCGTCCTCGGCGTGCTGTTCTTCACGTTCGCGATGGCGCTGCGCGGCCTGTTCGAGAAGTGGGCGGAGCGCGCCGGCTGGTTGATCGTGACGCTCGCGGCGGCCGCCGGCACGCTCGGCGCGTACAAGGTGTTGCCCGCCGGCCGTGGGTACCCGATCCTGGGTGTCGCCTTGGGCATAGGCGGTCTGATCCACGTGCTCGGCGACATGCTCACCAGCCACGGTTGCCCGATCTTCTGGCCGGTCCCGACCGGCCGCAGGCGCATGTGGCGCTGTGTCGGCCTGCCAGACTCCTTCTCGGTCAAGGTCGGCGGCAAGGTCGAGGTGTACGTGTTGCGCACAGCGTTCTGGGTGGTGTCGATCGCCACTGCTGGTTGGATGCTCTACCAACCGCTGCTGCAACGGTTCAACATCAAGGTGTGATGGTCAACGATTCCGAGGTGCCCGCCTTCTGGCGAGCCCTCGACCTGCCCGGCCTGGCCGACGTGCACACCCACTTCCTGCCGGAGCGGATGCTGCGACGGGTCTGGGCGCACTTCGACGAGGGCGGTCCGCTGATCGGCCGGGAGTGGCCGATCCAGTACAAATGGAGCGACGCCGAGCGCACGGGACACCTGGCCGCGCTCGGCGTGCGGATGTTCTCCGCCCTCGCCTACGCGCACCGGCCCGGCATGGCTGCCGACCTCAACGAGTGGACCCTCGGGTTCGCCGCCGCCACCCCCGGATGCCTGCCCAGCGCGACGTTCTTTCCCGAGCCTGGTGTCGACGGGTACGTGCGCGACGCGCTGGTCCGGGGCGCGCGGGTATTCAAGGTGCATCTTCAGGTCGGCGGGTTCGACCCTCGTGACGAGTCACTGGATCCGGTGTGGGGGCTGCTGGCCGAAGCCGGCACGCCGGTGGTGGTGCACGCCGGCTCGGGCCCGGTCGCGTACGGCTTCACGGGACCGCGGCCGATCGGCGACGTGCTGGCGCGGCACCCGCGGTTGGCCGCGGTGATGGCCCATATGGGCGCACCCGAGTACGAGGGTTTCCTCGCCCTGGCGGAGCGCTACGAACGGGTCGGGCTGGACACGACCATGGCGTTCACCGACTTCTTCGAGATCATGGCGCCTTATCCCCGATCCCTGTACGCGCGGCTCACCGAGCTGGGGCTGGCCGGCAAGGTGCTGTTGGGAAGCGACTTCCCGAACATCCCGTACCCGTACGCGCACCAACTGGCGGCGCTGGCGCGCCTCGATCTGGGCGACGACTGGCTACGCGCGGTGTGCTGGCACAACGCGGCCGCCCTGTTCCATCTGTAGGTCAGGCGCTCCGGTCGCGCGTACGATCCCGGTGCAGCCACCCGGCGACCTGCGTACGCGAGGACAGCCCGAGCTTGCCCAGGATGTTGGAGACATGCACGGCCGCGGTCTTCTTCGAGATGTACAGCCGGCGCGCCAGTTCAACGTTGGTCAGGCCCTCGGCGATGAGGCTGGCGACCTCGCGCTCGCGCGGGGTCAGGACGGCGTCGATGGCACCGACCGCGGCGGGCGCCGGCAGGCCGACCCGGCCGCGCAGGGCGTCGACCTCGGCGACCCGCCAGCCGGCCCACCGGGCCAGCAGCGTGTCCGCCGCGGAGACGTGTTCGCGGGCCCGGTCGACGTGTCCGAGATCGATCAGGCAACGCGCCGCGCCGGTGTGGGCGCTAGCCCGGTTGGCCGGGCGGAGGTCCCGCGATCCGGCCGCCTCCTCATACCCCGCAAGCGCCTCCGAGTGCCGACCGTCGGCCTCGTCAAGCTGGGCGAACACCAGCGCCTGCCACCTGTGCGCAGCGTCGGACCAGGAGACCCGTTCGGCGAGTGGTCGCAGCCGCCCGGTGGTCAGGCCGGCCGCCAGCGCGGCGGCGACCAGGTCGTGGACCTGCTCCCCGTACGGCGCGCCGGCCCGATCGACTCCCGCGTAGAGGTCGTCCAGTGCCGCCTCGGCGGCAGCGGTGTCATCGCGGCGGCAGGCGAGGTGGAAGACCAGGCCCAGCACCGACAGGGAGAGTTTGCCACCCGGCCCGGTGAGGGTGGCCAGGATCGACTCGACGCGGTCGAGGTCGCCGGCCTCGAGCGCCAGACCGGCCAGGAAGACGCCGTGGTAGTTGTCGCCGCGGCTGGTACGCAGGTAGCCCCGCTCTCGGCGGTGGCCCTCCTCCAGCACACCCATCGCGGCGTGCAGGTCTCCGTCCTCCATCGCGAAGCGCGCGCGGCCCTCGAAGTACGCGGCGACGGCGAGGGACTCGAAGCCCGCCCGTTCGGCGTCGGCGCGCATCCGTTCCAACAGCTCGTGGGCCTCAGCGAGGGACGACGGCGGCACTACGCCGAGCAGGTTGTGCAGTGCCCGCGCGGCGGGCAGCCACTCCCCTGCGTCCTCGGCGGCCTCAGCGACCTCCAGCAGCAGCTTCTTGCCCTCCTCCACGCGGTCGCCCCGACTCAGCAGCGCCGTGCCCTTCTCCACCGCGGCGGCCAGCCGCACGCCCGGCAGGTCCAGTTCGTCGGCGAGGGCGATGGTGCGGTCGGCCCAGGTGATGGCGTCCACCAGCCGGTCGGTGAGCATGTACGACTGCGCGACCGTGGCCATGGCGTGCGCCTGTTCGGCGCCGCGTGGGAGTTGATCGATGGTGTCGCGGATCTCGTCGATGAGGGCGCCCATCTCGTCGCGCCGACCGTCCTCCCACGCCAGCCGTACGAGCAGGCACAGTGCGGCGGAGCGTTCCTCGGCGGCGGTGGCGTCCCGGGCCCAGCGCCGGGCGTGCTGCTCGGCGTCGTGGAGCAGGTTGGCAAGCCACGCCGCGCGGGCGGCCCCCGCCCGCAACTCCAGATCGTCGGGGGCCTCCTCGAGGCCCATTTCGGCCAGCGACAGCGCCTGGTGCGCCGCGCCGATGGCCAGGTAGCGAGTGCACCCCTCGCGGGCGGCGCGTACGAGGTCGTCGTAGCGGCCGGCGCCTCTGGCGTGGCGCGCCACCAGGGCCGGATCGGCGTCGCCCGCGGCCAGGAGCACATCGAGAGCCAGCTCGTGCAGGCGGCGACGCTCACGGCCGAGCAGTTGGTCGGCGATCGCCTCCCGGGCGAGGGCGTGGCGGAAGCTGAACTCGTCGTCCCCGGTCTCGATCATCAGCCCGCGCCGGACGAGGTCACGTAGCACCACGATCAGGTCGTACTCGGGAAGTTGGGTCACCGCGGCGAGCACGTCGAACGGGATCTTGCGGCCAAGCACCGCCGCGGCCTCCACCACGTGCTGCTGGCGCGGGTCGACGTCGTCGAGTTGCCGGCGCAGCGCCTCGGCGAGGTTCCAGGGCAGCGGCTGCTCACACAGCCGCTCCAGGTCCACGCCGCCGTCGCCGCCCGCGCGCAACAGCTCTTCGAGGAAGTACGGGTTGCCGCCCGTCCGGTTGTGCAACGAAACCGCCGCCCGGTACGACGGCGGCCGGCCCGACACCGCCTCCAGAAGTACCGAGGTCTCGGTCAGCCCGAGCCGCTCCAGCCGAAGATGGGTGACCGGGTGGCGGCGTTCGAGGCGGGTGAGCAGGTCGGCGACCGGGTTGCGGCGGGTCACCTCGTCGGGACGGTAGGTGCCGATCAGCAACCGGCGGCCGGGAAGGTCGGGGATGCGCGCAAACAGCGCGATGCTTTCCGGGTCGGCCCAGTGCAGGTCTTCGAAGATCACGACGGCCGGTGGTGTCGTGAGCGCCTGGACGAGCCCGGTCGCCGCGCGTAGCCGCTCGACGCTGCTGTGGGAGGGATCGCCGAGAAGCTCGACGGCGCCCGGTTCGACGGTCCCCGTCCGCGCCGCGCCGTCGGTGGTGGCCGTGGCCAGGTCGTCGACGGCGTC
Source organism: Dactylosporangium sp. (assembly GCA_025965915.1). Taxonomy (GTDB): domain Bacteria; phylum Actinomycetota; class Actinomycetes; order Mycobacteriales; family Micromonosporaceae; genus Planosporangium. Next base: position 8,692 of record JAOPWA010000003.1, read on the forward strand.
GAGCAGCAGCCCGAACGGCTGGCCGAGGGCGCCGGTGTCGGCCTGCGCCACGAGCACCTGGGTGCCGGTCGGTAGACCGGCCAGCAGTTCCTGGACGAGTCGGCTCTTACCGATGCCGGCCTCGCCCGCCACGAGGGCGACCTGCGGCCCGGGGCCGGCCGCGAGCCGGGCGAGCCGGCGCAGCTCGGCGTCCCGTCCCACCATCACGGGGCTCACCCCACCACGACCGACACGCACGCCGACAGAGTACCGGCGCGATGATCCCGTGCCCGGAATGTCCGCGCCGCGTCGCGTGCCCTTCGCGAACCGTCCGTCACGCACGCCTCCGGTGCCGGCCGGGACCGAACCGCCGCCGCCCGGAGGCTTCCTTGATCAGTTCCTGCTGCCGTTGCCTGACAAGGACCATCAGGGCATCCGGATTGGTGATCATCATGATCGGGTCCTTCCGCTCGAAGCTGACTCAAGCTTCGGCGAGTAAGGTCCTCAACACATCGGCACCGGTTACCTATCTCTGGTCGGCGTAGATACCTAGGTAGTGCCGGACCCACCTAGGTATCCCTACGCCCGCTCGGACCATGATCCAACGTGGCGACCTGCTCATCGTCTCCGGGCCTACCCGGAACGTCGAGCGGTTCGCGGCACTGCCGTAACCGCCGGTCCCGGCACTGCCGTAACCGGGCGGCTGTCGTCACGGCGGCCCTCGATTAAGGTCGGAAAGCATGCAGCACTCACACTGCTCGTACTGCGGCAGCCCGTATCACGACGGTTCGACCTGGCCCCGTCTGTGCGCCGACTGCGGCGAGACGACGTGGCGCAACCCGTTGCCGGTGGCCGTGGCGCTGCTACCCGTCGACGACGTGGGCCAGCGCGGCCTCGTCGTCGTACGCCGCGACATCGAGCCCGCCCGCGGTCAACTGGCGTTGCCCGGCGGCTATATCGAGGTGGGCGAGTCGTGGGAGGAGGCGACCGTCCGCGAACTGCGCGAGGAGACCGGCCTGGTCGCGGCGGCGGACGACGTGGCCCTGTTCGCCGTGCACAGCGTCCCGATGGGGACGGTCAACATCTTCGGGCTGCTGTCCTCGCGCCGCTCTGACGACCTGCCTCCATCGGCGCCGACCGAGGAAGCGACCGAGTGGCTCGTCCTGACGCAACCCCAGACCCTCGCCTTCTCCACACACACCCGGGCGATGGCGGACTACTTCAGCTCCGCCTACTTCGCGTCCGCGTAGCACTCCACGATTGACACTCCGAGCGGAAACCGCACGGGCGTGTCACCGAACAGCAGACGGCGCGCGTCGTCGGCCGCCGCCTCCACCAGGCTGACCACCGCCTCGGCCCGCTCCTTGGGGCAGTGCACCACCACCTCGTCGTGCTGAAAGAACACCAGCTCAGCCTGGATGCCGGCCGGCGAGGTGCGGGTGCCGGCCGGCGAGGTGCGGGTGCCAGCCCACGAGGTACGCAGCCTGGCCAGCAGCGCGAGCGCCCACTCCGCCGCGGTGGCCTGGATGACGAAGTTCCGGGTGAACCGGCCCCTCGCGCGCGCCGCGGCGCCGGCTCCGGACGCATCGCCGTCGTCGGTGGCCACCGGCTCGAACCCGGCGACCGGTCCGGCCGGCCCTGACCGGTCGTCTCCTGCGGGCACGTCCCGCCAGGTCACGGAAGTCGGCGGGCAGGTGCGGCCGAGCCACGAGCGCACCAGCCCGCCACCCTCCCCGGTGCGCGCGGCCTGCTCCACGTACTCCCACGCCGTCGGATAGAACCGGCGCAGCGCGGCGAGGGCCGGCACCGCCTGGCCACCGGTCTGCCCGTACATCGCGCCGAGCAGGGCCACCTTCGCCCGCGCCCGGTCGCCGCCGAACGCGTCAGCGGCGAGGGCCGCGTACAGGTCGCCGCTGTGCGCCGCTGCTGCCAGCCGCTGGTCGCCGGAGACCGCGGCGAGGATGCGCGGCTCCAACTGCCCGGCGTCGGCCACCACGAACGTCCAGCCCGGATCCGCCACCACCGCCCGCCGGACCACCTTGGGGATCTGGAGGGCACCGCCGCCGCGGGTGGCCCACCGCCCGGAGACGACCCCACCGGGTATGTACTCGGCACGGAAGCGCCCCTCGCGCACCCACTGCTCCAGCCAGGACCAACCGTGGGCGACCCAGATGCGGTAGAGCTCCTTGTACTCCAGTAGTAGCGGCACCGCCGGATGCTCCACGCGCTGGAGCACCCAGGCTCGGGTGTTGGGCAACTGGATGCCGGCCCGGGAGAACGCGCGCAGCACCTCCGCCGGCGAGTCGGGGTGGATGCGCTGCCCGAACGCCTGCCCGATCGCCTCCGTCAACTCGGCGAGCCGCCGGGGCGGGCCGCCCATCGGGGACGGTTGCCCCAGCAGGTCGGTCAGCAGCCGGTGGTGAACGTCCTCCCGCCAGGGCAGCCCGTACCGGCTCATCTCGGCCGCGACCAGTCCACTGGCCGACTCGGCGGCGACGAGGAACCGCATCCGCCCGGGCTCGGCGGTGACCGCGATCCGATCTCGCTGTGCCTGGTATACCCGGATCATCACCTCGAGCGAGTCGGTGCCCAGATGATGGGGTGGTGGACCGGTGTCGAAGAGCGCTTCCTGCACCTCGCCGGGCGGCACCGCCGCGCGGGCCGGCGGGTCGGGCGGCACCGGTGTGCCGGTCAATCGGGCCCAGGCCGCGGGCAGCGCCCGGGGCTCGCCCCAGCGCCCCTCGTAGCCGAGCAGCAGCGACTCGGTCAGCTCCAGGTCATGGCAGCGCTCCACCCGCACGCCCAGCTCCAGCAGGCGTGGGTAGATCCCACCGGTCGCCGCCCACAGCCACCGCGGCGGGTCTTTGGCCTCCCGCTCGCCGACGGCGGCTGCGAGGTCGGCGACCTCGATGACCGGACCGAGGGGCTGGCCGTCGTCGGACAGCTCCCGCAGGTGGCCGCCGCCGCCTGGGTGGAGATGGACCGCGACCAGCATGGCCCGATTACACCGCACGGCCCCGACAATTCCGCTGGCGGAGCGCCGGGGCCGCCCGAGCTGTTACTTCACCGCGCCCGCGGTCAGGCCGGCCTGGATCTGCCGCTGGAAGAACGCGTACACGACGATCATCGGCAGGATCGACATGCTCAGCGCGGCGAACAACCCCGACCAGTCGGCCGCGTAGCCGGCGTTGACGGAGATCTGGGCGATGCCCTGGGTGAGCACGTACTTGTCCGCGCTCGTCATGAGCACGACCGGGAGCAGGTACTGCGCCCACTGACCGATGATGTTGAAAATCGTCACGCTCACCATGCCGGATCTGGCCATCGGCAGCATCACCTGGAAGAACAGCCGGGTGTGCGAACAGCCGTCGATCATGGCCGCTTCCGCCACGGACCCTGGCAGCGTCTTGAAGAACGCGGAAAGGAAGAAGACCGTGAACGGCAGCGAGTACGCG
>JAOPWA010000020.1 GCA_025965915.1 Dactylosporangium sp.
CGACTGCGGCGACCACCGCGGCGATCACGAGCAGAGCGACGCTGACCTGGACCCAGCCGTCGCCGGCCCGAAGCGCGTCCAGGACGAACCGCAGGGCTCCCAGCCCGAAGTCGAACGTCGTGCCCCAGCCGGCCGTCTGGATGTCGAACCAGGCGTGCCAGCTGCCCGCCCGCTGGCCGACCCACCACAGGTATGCCGGCACGCCGAGCAGCGCGGGCACGGCCGCGGCGACGGCCCGCCAGCGGTCAGCCCGCTCCGCGCGCACCTCGATCAGCGCGGCGACAGCCAGCGCGACGGCGAGCGCGGCGCCGGTCGGCCGGGTCAGCGCGGCAGCCAGACCGAGCACACCGGCGCCCAGCCAGGACCGCCGGTGGGCAGCCAGCAGCGCACCGGCCACGAAGGCGACGAACAATCCCTCCGAGTACCCCATCGACAGCACGACCGACATCGGCTGTGCGCAGAACAGAACCGCCCACACCGTCGCCACCCGGGTGTCGTAGAGGCGCCTACCGAGGGCGAACAGGAGCACGGACGCTACCGCCGCCGCGATGCCGGAAACGACCAGCGCGGCCGCTTCGAAGTCCAGCCCGGTCACCTGGTGGAGGTAACGGACCAGCAACGGGTAGCCGGGGAAGAAGGCCAGGCTGCCCGGGTCGCCGCCATTCGCGTTGAACCCCGAGATGGGGCCGCGGGCGTAGCCGTCGCGGGCCACCCGCAGAAACCAGCCGGAGTCCCAGGACAGCAGTCGGGGCCTGATTGCGGTATCCCCCGGCGGTAGCATCCACGCGATCAGCGCGAGCTGGAGCACCCGGGTGCCGGCGTAGATCGCCAGCGGAATCGCCAGCCAACGCCACCGTCGGTGCCAAACGGCGATGGCTGCGGACTCGGGCTCGGTCCTTGTCGCATTGCCGGCCGGCGTCTGGTCGAGCGCCATGGTCACACAGCCGAGTTTGGATCCAGCGGTGGCCGGGCCCCGGCGCGTGGCGTTGCCCCCCGCTGCGGAGCGGTCTCCCGATGCTGCCGTGCCGCCTCCGTCGCGGCGACGCGCCCCGCCTCGGCCGCGCTGCCAGGCTCCGCACTGTCCTGCGCCACCGCGGTGGTGGTGTCGCGCTCCGCGCGGGCCGACAACTCACGCCACGCCGCCTCGGCGGCCAGCTGCTCGGCCTCCTTCTTGCTGTGGCCGTCCAAGCCGCCGTACCGCTCACCGGCCACCACCGCCCACGCGGTGAACGTCTTGGCGTGGTCGGGCCCGGCCTCGTCGATGCGGTACTCGGGCACACCCAGGCCGAGGCCGGCGGTCAGCTCCTGCAGGCTGGTCTTCCAGTCAAGGGCGGCACCCCGGCCGGCGGCGTCGGCCATCAGCGGATCGAACAGCCGATGGATGACCTCCGTCGCGGTCTCCAGCCCGTACTGCAGGTAGATCGCTCCCAGTAGCGCCTCGAGGGTGTCGGCCAGGATGCTGGCTTTGTTCCGGCCGCCGGTTGCCTCCTCGCCCTTTCCCAGCAGCAGGTACGGGCCGAGCCCCCCGGGACCGAGGCCGCGCGCGACGTCTGCCAGCGCGCGCATGTTGACCACGCTCGCGCGCAGCTTCGCCAACTGGCCCTCGGGTAGGTCCGGATGATTGTGAAACAGCGCCGTCGTGATCACCACGCCCAGCACGGAGTCGCCGAGGAACTCGAGGCGCTCGTTGGTGGGCAGGCCGCCGTTCTCATATGCGTACGACCGGTGGGTCAACGCCCGGCGCAGCAGCGCGGCGTCGAGCCCCACACCGAACGCCGCCTCCAGGTTGGGAACCGGAGGGCGTCCCTTCGCCCGCTCACTGCTCATGTCGTTACCTCACCCAAGCTTGCGGCCGTGGCCAACAGGACGGTCTGCTCGATACGGGAGATCGTGCCGGTCCGGTGTAACCGGGCGGCCAGTGCGATGCCGGAGGCGACATCCGTCCCGGTGGCCCGGCCGTGGCAGATCACGACCGTACCCGGTACGCCCAGCAGCACGGCGGCCCGCGCAACGGTCGGATGTTGGTCGCCGCCAGCCAGGGCGTATGCGCCTTCAATGCCCTTGAGCAGTACGTTACCGGTGAACCCGTCGGTGACGATCACATCCGCGGGGCCTCCGAGCGGCACGTCGTACCCCTCCACCGGACCGACATACGTCGCGTCGCCCGGCAGGGTAGCCCCGGCTGCGAGCGCCGCGGCCGCGGCCCGTCGGGCAGGGTCACCTTTGTTCGGCTCCGTACCGTTGGACAGCAGCCCGACGCGCGGGGCGACAAGTCCGTGCAGCGTGTGGGCGTACGCGGCGCCGAGCACCGCGTGCTGCAGCAGCGCCTTGGTGTGAACCTCGGTGGTGACGCCGACGTCGAGCAGCACGACCGGTCCGGACAGTCCAGGCAGTGTCGCGGTCAGGGCCGGCCGACGGATTCCATGCAGGCGCCCCAGCGCGTGCACGGCGGCGGTGACCGCCGCGCCGCTGTGACCGGCGGAGACAACCGCGTCCGCCTGCCCTTCGGCGACCGCACCGGCCGCTGCTCGTACGGAGGTATCGGTGCGCACGGCCCGCAGCGGCGGATCGGCCATGCCCACGACGCCTGCGACCTCGTGGACGGTGACACGTCGGCGGTCAACGGCCGGGAGCATGGCAATGATCTCCTCGGCGATCGGGTGCGGCCCGACGAGGAGAAGGTGGAGCTCGGGGTCGGCGCTGCAGGCGCGCAGAGCGCCGTCAACCACGACGGCGGGAGCATGGTCCCCGCCGAGGAGGTCGACGGC
>JAOPWA010000073.1 GCA_025965915.1 Dactylosporangium sp.
CTACCCGGGACGAGAGCAGCACTCCGCCCGCCGCCGCGGTAATGCCGGCGATGACGAAAGCCCAGATCCGCACGCGCTCAACGCGTACTCCGGACAGCCGGGCGGCCTCGTGGTTGCCGCCGACCGCCTGCATCTGCTGGCCGAGGACGGTGCGGTTGAGCAGGAGCCACAACAGCCCGACGGCGACCACCATGAAGACGATCGGATTGGGGATGCCCGCGAACTTGCCGAGCGCCAGGTCGAGGAAGCTGTCATGGTGCACCAGCGTGATGGGCACGCCGTTGGTGTACGCGTAGTTGAGCCCGACGATCACCGTGCCCGTACCGAGGGTTGCGATGAGCGCGTTGACCCCGAGCTGGGTCACGAGCAGTCCGTTGACGAGCCCGGCGGCGATGCCCACGGCCACGCTGAGCACGATCGCGAGCGGAATGGGCAGACCCTGATGGGTCATCAACCCGACGCACAGGACGCCGGCGAAGCTGGCCTGGTACCCGACGCTGAGGTCGAACTCGCCGACGACGAGCGGCAGCGTCAGACCGCAGGCGACGATCGCGATGATCGCGTTCTGGGTCAGCACGTTGACGAAGTTCGACACCGACAGGAACGTGCCGGGGGCGGCGATGGACAGGATCACGATCATCACGGCCAGACCGATGATCGTGCCGTACTTGCCGGCGACGGTCAGCCCCAGCGTCAGTGCCCGGTGCTGGCCCGCGGCTTTGTGCGCCCGCGCATCGGGCGTAGCCACAGCGCTCTGCGTCATGCGCTCTCCCTAGAGGACTGGGTCGGATGGACGTCGGTGTGGTCGGCGAACGACGCCGCGAGGATGGCGGACTCCGAGACCTGGTCGGGCCCGAGATTGGCCGCGACGCGTCCTTCCCGCAGGACGACGACCCGGTCGCACCCCTTCAGCTCGTCGAACTCCGACGAGATGACCAGTACCGCGGTGCCGAGTGCGGCCTGCTCGCGGATGACCCGGTAGATCTCGGCGCGGGCCGAGACATCGACCCCGCGTGAGGGCTCGTCGAGCAGCAGCACCTTGCAGTTGCCCACCAGCCACTTGGCCATGACCACCTTCTGCTGGTTACCTCCGCTCAGCTGGCGTACCGGGGTCTGCGTGGATCGGGTCTTGATGCGGAGGCTCTCGACCATCTGTTGGGACCGTTCCGTGCGGCGGCGGTTCGACAACAGCCGCAGCGGTCCGGATCGCAGGACCCGCAACGTGGGCAGCGCGATGTTGAAGTCGATGCTTTTCTCTAGGAAGAGCCCCTGAGACCGCCGCTCCTCCGGGACCAGGGCGACACCCGCCCGGATCGCGTTCACGACCGAGCGCGGACGGTATGGCTTGCCATCGAGGTACATCTCGCCGCTGTCAGGCCGGTCCGCGCCGAAAACCATGCGCGCGACCTCCGTGCGCCCGCTGCCCACGAGCCCGGTTAGACCGACGACCTCACCAGGCATGACGTCGAGGTCGACGCCGTTGACGAGCGGGGACCGGCGCAGCCCGCGCACGCTCAGCGCGGGGTGACTGGCTTTCGCGGTGGCCTCGCTGTGGGTCGCCGGTGCCTGGGGCACCGTCTCGCCACCCACGATCCCGCGGACGAGCGCCTGCTTGTTAATGGCACCGCCGGACAGCGTGTCGACCACCCGGCCGTCACGGAACACCGTGACTGTCTCGCACAGGTCGACGACCTCGTTGAGACGGTGCGACACGTACAGGACCGCCACTCCCCGGGCAGCGAGACCGCGGACGACACCGAACAAGCGCTCGCACTCTTCAGCGGACAGTGATGCGCTGGGCTCGTCCATCGCGATCAGCCGGGCGTCGCTCATGAGCGCCCGCCCGATGCTGACCAACCACGCGTCGGCGACGCTCAGCCGTTCCACCCCTACGTCCAGCGGTTTCTCCAGGCCCAGCAGGTCGAGCACCTCGCGGGCCCGCACCCGCAGGTCTCGCCAGGTCAGCAACCCGGCCGCAGAGCGCTTCCAGTTGCCCATCGCGAGGTTCTGCAGCATCGAGAACTTCGGTACCAACGAGAGCTCCTGGTAGATGAAGGCCAGACCGAGACGCCGCGAGTCCAGTGTGGAGTGCAACGTCACCGGTTGACCGTCAATCTCGACGGCGCCCTGGTCCGGCGCGTGAGCGCCGGCCAGGATCTTGATCAGCGTCGACTTTCCGGCGCCGTTCGCGCCGACCAGGCCGTGCACTTCGCCGTTGCGGAACGTCACCGATACGTCGTCCAGAGCGGTGATGCGACCGAATGTCTTGGTCACACCCGACACTCGCACCAGGGGCGGTGGCTCGGAGTGGTTCACATCAGCCCACTTTGATCGCGTCAGGGTGCTCGGCCACGAACGAGTCGTAGTTGGCCTTGGTGACGAGCACGGACGGGGCGGGAACCTGCTCGGAGGTCGAGACGTTACCGGCCTTGATGGACTTGTCCATGACCTGCACGAGGGTGGATCCGACCGCATTCTGGTCGAACCAGAGCGTGCCGGTCATGGTGCCGTCCTTGACGGCGGCGAGGGCCGGTGCAATGCCGTTGAACGAGTAGACCTTCACGTCGCTGCGCTTGGTCTGCTTGAGGGCGGCGATGGCACCGAGCGCGGGGTCATCGAAGCAGGCGTAGATCGACAGGTTCGGCGCCGATCCGGCCGGGTGGGCAGCGAGCCAGGCAAGCGTGGCGCTGGTGGCGGACTCGACCTGACCGGGGACGGTCACGGCCTGCCGGTCCACCTTCAGGTTCG
>JAOPWA010000080.1 GCA_025965915.1 Dactylosporangium sp.
GCAACCACACCTGGAATCACGATCTGAACCTGGGCCAGCGGTCCGCCGACGTGATCCGCGCCGACCTTCAGCGGACCAGCGACCAAATCCACAAGGTCGTTCCCGGCATGCCGATCAAATACTTCCGTCACCCGGGCGGCGCATGGACCCCCACCGCCGTGGCCGTCGCGCAGGAGCTGGGAATGACCTCGATCGACTGGGACACCGACCCGTCCGACTGGGACACCGCCGACTATGCCGTCGGCCCGACCATGATCAACCACATCATCGCCACCGTCAAACAGAGTGTGCAGCCGGGCTCGATCGTGCTGTCCCACGACGCCGGCGGCAACCGGACCAGCACCCTCGCGGCGTACCAGACGCTCCTGCCGTACCTGTTGCAGGACAGGCACCTACGCCTGGTGCCGCTGCCCACGTCGTAGTCCTGCATGGACGACGCCGGGAATCCCGGCGGAATCGGCCTGCGCGGCAATCAGCGACACCCAACCCCGATATGCGTACCCGTTCTGCCGGTACGCCGACAATCATGGATGAGGCCGACTCGGCCTGGGCCGGGGTCGCGCCCATCCGGCCTTCTTCGCAGCGACCGAGGACAACGGGCGACGCCCAGTCCGGGGACCTGTACATGCTCGCCGACATCATCCACGACTGGGACGAGGTCGCCGTACGGCTCCTGCGCACCTGCCGCCAGGCCATGCCCGATGACGGACGGCTGCTCATCGTCGAGCCGCCTTCCGGGCGTCGCCGCAACGAACCGTTAAGGCCAACGGTAGTTGGGTGTGGGGGAGACCTTCGTCGCTTGCGGTGGCGGCGATGCGGGAAGCGGGCGGCCAGGTGTGGCGCACAGCGACCGCGACGGAGCTAGGCGTCGCGCCGGCAGCCGCGACGCAGCCGGCGGACCCGACGCCGGCCAGGCGTGGGGTGTAGGCGTCGCGGTAAGCCGGGCACACAGCTCGAGAGCTCGGATCGTCGGTCTTTTAAGACCTCTCCGCGCAGGGCGCGGGACGGTATCGATGATGCACCGCGAACCGTTCAAGGGCCCGTGGGTAACGGACGATTTGTGGGCCGGGCCGGGCCGGGCCGCTGGGCGAGGACGAGGAGTTCGGGGTCCAGGCCGTGTGTAGACCAGTGGACCGGAGCGCTATACCGCGCTCAGGCCCCGGCGGGTTTGACCGCTACCAGTCGTTCCACGGTGCCGGCCTTGAATCGTTCACTTTCCTCGACGACCAACCCGGCTTGCACGACCAGTGGCAGCGGCCGGCGGGTCTGATGGTCGCCGGCCAGCCACAGCGTGAGCGGTTCGACCAGACACTGCAGTGCGTGGATTGCCCGGTGGGGGCTGCCGACGTGGTCGATCAGCAGCAGCCGCCCACCGGGGCGCAGCACCCGGCGCATTTCGGCGATGGCCGCGCGGTCGTCGGGGATCGCGCACAACGACAGGGTGCACACCACGGTGTCGAAAGACGCGTCAGGAAACGGCAGCGCCTGGGCGTCGGCCTCGCTCAGTCGCACGTCACGGCCGGCTTCACGTGCCCGGTCGCTGGCGACGGCGAGCATCGCCGGGCTGAGGTCCACTCCGGTCAACCGGACCCCGGTGGGGTAGAAGGGCAGGTTGCGGCCGGTGCCGATCGCGACCTCCAACACGTCGCCCTCGGCCCACGAGCACACCCAGGCCCGGCCGTTGCCGAACAGGACCCGCTCGAAGAAGGCCACGTCGCGGTCGTATCGCGGCGCGTACCGGTCCCATTTCCGGCGTGCCCGCGCTATCGCGTCGTCGTGCTGCCTGCTGCGCATTCCTTGCCCCTCACGTGGGCGCCCAGTTGTCAGGCTGCACGCTCTCGGCCTGGTCGGCCAGTCATCAGCAATGGGCAAGGCCGGCTCGCCCATGAACAAGATCCCGGGCCACGTTATGGGGCTCGGGTGTTCGGGGGCGGGTCAGGGGGTGACGCTGAGGGTGGTGGTCAGGCCGCCCATCTCGGCCATGTGGGTGGCGTCGCCGTCGCCGCCGGGTCCGCCGGGGTTGATCTGGTGGTCGAGGATGTGGCATTGCAGCATCCACTGGCCGGGCTGGTCGGCGATGACGAGCATGTCGGCGGTCTCGCCGGGGCCGAGGTTGATGTTGTTGCTGTCGGTGGGTGCCGGCACAGGGTTGCCGTCGCGGGCGATCTGGGTCCAGGTGTAGCCGTGCAGGTGCATGACGTGGCTGTCTTCGGCGCTGTCGTTGACCACTCGGATGCGCAGCCGCTGGCCCTGGCGGACGGTGATGGTGGGGGCGAGGGGGTGGGCCTTGCCGTTGATGGTGAACGCGTTCTCGGTCTCGCTGCCGCCGATCTTGAACGCGGACAGGGTGACCAGCGCGTCGACGTCGACGGCCGGGATGGCACTGGCCGCGGGCGTGCCGGGGGCCGGGTCGACGATGAGCGGGCCGTGCAGCCCCGCGTCGACCTGGAAGTCGGTGTTGACGTGGGAGTGGTACCAGTGGGTGCCCACCATCTGGTCGGTGACGGTGAACCGGTAGGTGGCCGACGCGCCGGGCGCGACGCTCGGCGCGGTCATCGGGTCCCCGTCGGCATCTTGGGGCACGGCCAGGCCGTGCCAATGCACCGTGGTCGGCTGGGGGAGATGGTTGACCAGGGTCACGGCGACCTTGTCGCCGACGGTGAAACGCAGCAGCGGTCCGGGGACGCTGCCGTTGTAGCCCCAGGCGGTGACGACCCGGCCGGGGTAGAGCTGCCAGGAAAACTGCGAGGCGGTCAGCGTGTAGTGGCGGGTGCCGTCAGCGTCGGTGGTTGGCGCCAGTGGGGTCTCATGCAGCAGGTCGGCGGCTGTCTGCTGCTGGCGTTTGGCATCGGCGACAGCGAGGGCGGGCTGCGGGGTCTTGGCCGCAGCCGGTGCGCAGGCGCCGCCGCTGACGACGTCGCCGTCGGCCTCGGTCGTCGCGCCGGCACACCCGGCCGCGGCCGACCCGTTCGTGCCGCCGTTGATCGCCACGGCCGCGGTGACCTCGGTACCCCACCCGATGGCGAACCCGGCGGCGAGGAAGGCCATCGCGGCGACCTGGGCGGTCTGGCGGCGCGCGCCGGCGAGGAGCTGCCCGACCACGTACAGCAGCGCACCGCCGGCGACGGCGAGCACGAACACGTCGATGGCCTGGTTGGTCCACACTCCACCGAGCAGCACCCCGAGGAACGTCGGGCCGCCGCCGATCAGGCCGTAGAAGCCCAGCTTGCGCCAGGGCACCCGGGCCTCGTTGCTGACCAGCGGGCCGACGATGCCGAACCCTTCGGTGGAGTTGTGCAGCGCGAACCCGACCACCAGCCCGGCAGCGAGGGCGGTGCGTCCGGTCGCGGCGCTCTGGCCGATCGCCAGGCCTTCGCTGAGGTTGTGCAGGCCGATGCCGGAGGCGATCGCCAGGGCCAGCTGCTCGGCCGGGCCAGCCGCAACCGCGGTGCCCGCCGTGGCGTCGGTCTTCGCTCCGGTGACCTCGGCCAGCCGGGCGTGGCGTTCGGCGCGCCGTTGCGCGCTGCGGGTCAGCATCCCGGTCAGTCGCTGCTGCAGCCAGGCCAGGCCGGCCAACCCAACCAGGAATCCGGCCACCAGGAGTACCGACAGGCCGAACGCCCGGCCGTGGCTGGCCCGGCCGCCGACAGCGTCGCGCCAGCTCGTGCTGACCTGGCCTGCGGTGTTGGAGAGGATCTCGACCATGAGGTAGACGAGGATGCCCGCGGCCAGCATCCCCAGGCCGGTGCGCAGCATCGGGTTGCGGGCCCGCCACCGCCCGGCCAGCAGGCCGAGGAAAATGGTCGAGCCGGCAACCAGGCCCAGAACCAGCTGCGTCGTCAGATCCACGTGCCGCCGCCCCTCCAAGAATTAGGCAAGGCAAGCCTAAGTTCCAATGAGGAGTGGTGCCAGCAGTGCATGCCCCGGTGTGGCTCACGACACCCCTCGACTTTCGCACTCTTAGTTGATCATGTTTCGGCGGTGGCCCAGGCTAGGAGGACGGCTCGGGTTTCTTCGGGGGTTGCCTGGTGAGGGGCTGGGGGCCGAAATCTGGCGGCGATGATGACCCGGCGCAGCTTGATCGTCATGTCGTCGAACGAGGGTTCGGTCTTGGTGGTGGACCAGCGTGACTGTGACCGCCGCTCGGCCACGTCGGCGGGGGCGTGGCCGGCAGTGGCGTACCAGATGGTGACCAGGCTCAGGCAGATCAGCCCGAATGGCACGGTGCGTTGCACTGCCTTGGGGGTGCGGTTGCGGGCCTGACCGACGCCGAGGATCTGGCGGGCGTCGGAGAACGCGACCTCGATGCACCAGCGGGCCGCGTAGCGGGCCACGAGGTCTTCGGCCGTTGAGGTGAGGTCGGTGGTGACCAATGGCAGTCCGTAGCCGCGTTCGTCGCGGTCGTTGGTGCGTGGTTTGTTGTCGCGGACCAGGACCACCCGCACGGTCTGGCTGTGGAACGACCCGTACCACAGACAGATCACCTCGGCGATGCGCACGGTGTCGGTGCGTCCGTAGCGGCGCACCTGGGTGGTGCGCCAGATCGCGGTGGCCGCGAGGTCGGTCGGGGTGCCCAGCCGGGCGCCCTTGGTGCGCGGGCGCCC
>JAOPWA010000107.1 GCA_025965915.1 Dactylosporangium sp.
GCTACCGATATCCCAGCCGTGCCGGCGGCCCGCGGACGCGGCCTGAACATCGCCCTGTGGGTGGTTCAGGTCCTGATGGCCGTGTTCTTCTTGTTCGCCTCGGCCGGCCCGAAGCTCGTCGGCGAGCGCTATGCGGTCGAGACATTCACCCAGATCGGCGCCGGTCAGTGGCTGCGGTACCTGGTCGGCGCGCTTGAGCTCGCCGGCGCGATCGGCCTGCTGATCCCTCGGCTGGCCGGTCTGGCCGCGCTCGGGTTCACCGCCCTCATGGTCGGCGCGCTCCTGACCCAGCTATTCGTCCTCCACTCCATCCTCTGGGTCACACCGGCCATCCTGGGCGTCGTGTTCGTCCTGCTCGCGTGGGGCCGCTGGCCGCAGACCAAAGCACTCGCCGCACGTCAGCCCAATTCCTGATCTGACGAGCAAGAGAGAGAAGGGCTACTGATGTCCACGAAGATATTTGTCAACCTCCCAGTGAAGGACCTCGGCAAATCAATGGAGTTCTTCACCAAGCTCGGCTACTCGTTCGATCAGCAGTTCTCCGATGAGAACGCCGGATGCCTCGTCATAAGCGACGACATCTACGCCATGCTTCTCGTGGAGCCGTTCTTCAAGTCCTTCACCAAGAAGGACATCGTCGACGCCACGACGAGCACGGAGGCAATCTTGTGCCTCGGTGTCGAGAGCAGGCAGCGGGTCGACGAGTTGGTCGACAAGGCCCTGGCGGCGGGCGGGCTGCCCTCGAACGACACGATGGATCAGGGTTTCATGTACGGGCGCAGTTTCCAGGACCTCGACGGACACCTCTGGGAAGTGATGTACATGGACGCGGCCGCCGTGCCGGAACAGGCATAGTCGACGCGAACGTCGCGGTCAGCATGACCGTTCCCAGGACGTCAGGCCCGGTTGCCGGGACATTCGTCGAGGCCGTGGTTGTGGTACCAGCAACCGCCGGAGGGTGCGCTGTCGAAGCGGGTGGGCACGACGCCGTTGCCCTCCAGTTCGTTGTCGTGGACCCACCCTTCCTCGCAGGTGCCGCTATTTGTGATCCACAGGCCGTGGGTCTGGGTCTTGCGGGGCTGGCTGTCCCAGACCCGGTTGTTGTGGATGGTGGGGTGATAGGTGGCGGCGGCCACCGTGATCCCGGCCCTGGTGGCGGGGGAATCGGGCAGCCGGTATGGAGCGCCCGGGGGCGGAGTGCCTTCCGGCCACGCCGTCGTCGCGCCCGGACGGACCGGGGCGAGCACGAGCTTGGTAGCGCTGTTATCCATGACGATCGCCTGCTGCGCGCCGGCGGTGATCCATTTGCCGCGATGTCCGTCCGGTACCCAGTCGGCGGCAATGTCGGTCAGAGACAGCGGGGTGTAGGACACCGTCTCACCGCCGCCGGACGATCCGGGCTCGACTCGCCGGCCGTTGTTGCGTACCCGGTTTCCGGCCAGTGACGGGTCGGCGAGGGAGGAGTCGATGAGGATGCCTTCGAGGGCGTTGTCCCAGAACTCGTTGTCGTCGATGATCATGTTAGCGGCGGGTTCCTGAGTGCCGCCGGCGAGGTTGTGTTGCCAGTACCCGTAGCGGCCGTTACGGCTGATGCGGTTGCCGTGGAAGGTGTAGGGGCCGGGGCTGTTTCCGATGGCGGCCCCGTCCCAGACGTTGTCTTCGATGACGCAGCCGGTCACGATGCCGCCGCGCCCCGCGATGGATGTGGTGCCCAGCGACGAGACGTCGTAGCCGGCCTGGTGGTTGGCGATCATGGTGCAGGCGGAGACGATGAGCCCGTCGGCGCCCCAGTCGGAGATGCCGAACCGGTTACCTTCCGAGTGGCAGCCGACGACGCGGATGCCGCGGGGCGGGGTCCAGTCCCTGTCTTGCAGTTCCAGAAAAATGCCGTTGGTGCCGTTGCCCACGGTCGTGCAGGCTGTGATCGTGCACCGCTCGGTACCCCCCCAGCCGCCGATGCCGATGCCGATGCCCGCGCCGCCCATCTGCTCGCCGTTGTCCAGCCGCCCGCAGCGCACGACCAGGATGTTGTCGACGAACGTGTCCTGCAGGAAGTCGCAGCCGAAGCCACTGGCGGGGGTGTCGTGGATGTACAGGTCGTGGAAGTGGCCCCGGAGCACATACTGCAGCCCCAACCCCTTGGCGAGCACGTCGTAGGCGGGCAGGATGATGCCGGAGCCGTCAATCTCGAAGCGCGCGAACGTGCACTCGGCTATGTGGTTGTCGCGGCTGGCACCGTGCTCCAGCGTGGTGAAGTAGGCCAATGGCGTCGGAGACGTGATGTTTCCCGGGTTGGCGAGGGCGAACCGGGTCGCGGCCGGGCCCGCGCCGATCAGGGAAACGCCGTTTCGCCAGATGGTGCCTTCATCCCGGATTGAGTACACCCCGGACGGGCAGTAGATGGTTCGGGGTTGACCATCGGCTGCATAGGCCGCCCCGAGCGCGTTGACCAGCTCCTGCAGCGCCGGCTGATCGTTGGTGACCCCGTTACCGGCGAGTCCGTGCTCGAGCGCGTTGTAGAAATACGGGTCCGCCGCCCCGACCTCGGTCCCTCCAGGCAGACGCATCTG
Source organism: Dactylosporangium sp. (assembly GCA_025965915.1). GTDB lineage: Bacteria > Actinomycetota > Actinomycetes > Mycobacteriales > Micromonosporaceae > Planosporangium. Next base: position 2,571 of record JAOPWA010000107.1, read on the forward strand.
CTCCTCCCATCGGCGAAGCCAGCGCAGGCGGCAGCATTTCTGGCGTCGACCCGTTCGATTCCCCCGTTCACGACGGGAAAACGCAGACCAGGCGGTGAAGGTACTATTCTCCGGCCGCGGTCAGCTGGTCTCCACAGCTACCTGCCGAGCGGATGGCGCACTGGCGTTGCCGCCCCGCTGGGCCTTGCCCGCGTACATGGTCGCGTCGGCCATCCCGATCAGCGTTTCCCGGTCCAGGATGGTGTCGGGACCCGCGATCGCCGAACCCATCGTGACCCCGACGGTCACCACGGTCCCCGGCAACTGCACCGGCGCTCGCAGCACCCTGGAAATCCGGTCCTCAAGCTGGGACACCGCCTGTTCACGTCCGCCACGGCAGAGGATCAGGAACTCGTCGCCGCCGAGCCTGCCGACCACGTCGGCGCCGCGCACGCACCCGGCGAGGCGGGACGCCACGGTCTGCAGGACCATATCGCCGGTCTGGTGCCCGAGCCGGTCGTTGATCGGCTTGAACCCGTCGAGGTCGCACAGAAGGACGGCGATTGCGTCGAGTTCGCCGCGACGGACCTCCTCCAGCGCACGGTCGATCTCACCGACGACGTGTCGCCGGTTGTACAGGCCGGTCAGTTCGTCGTGGCTCGCGTGGTGCGCCAGTATCCGCTCGGCCTCGGCCCGCTGCGCGGACAGTTGCCGGAAGCGCAGGAGTACCAGCGGGATGACCAACAGCGTGCCGACCGGGAGCAGCAGGCTGGCGTCGCCCCTGCGGCCGAGCGTCTGCACCGCCGCGATCAGTGGGTTCACGCAGAGGGCGGCGCCGAGCCAGCCGAGCCGGGGATTGCCGGCCGCCCGCCCGGCGGGCTGCGGCATGGTGCAGTACGGATCCGACGGGTGCAGCGGGGCCGCGGCGAGGGTCAGATACCCGAGCATCATCAACTCGGCCGTCCACAACGACGTGCCGTGCACCGTCAGGACGGCCG
>JAOPWA010000166.1 GCA_025965915.1 Dactylosporangium sp.
CCAGGCCGGCCAGGATCCGCAGCACCGTCGACTTGCCGCACCCGGACGGCCCAAGCAGCGTGAGGAACGAGCCCTGCGGTGTGTCGAGGTGGACGTCGTCGAGCGCGGTCACGTTCGCGCGGCGGCCCAGCCGGAATTGCTTGCTCAGCGCTCGCAGCGAGATGCCGTCGCCGGGCGCCGGGCCGCCTACACTGCCACCCGGGACAGGACTCGTCACCCTCGGCTCCAGCTCGTCGTCCATCGCGCGCCCAGTCACGTTCGCGTCCACGGTCACGGGGTGGCCGCGGCCGTCGGCACGCCGCTGCTGACCATGGTCGGAGCATCCCTGTAGATCTCGTCGAGCAGGCTCATGTCGAAGAGCTGGCTGGCTTTCAGGCTGGTGCCGCTCAGTGCCATGATCTGCATGTTCGTGTCGATCAGCGCTGGCGTCATAGTGAACAGCCCGTTCTTCGCCGTGTCCGGCGAGACGATCAGCCGGTTAGCCGCGATCGCCTCCTGCGTTTGCTCACCCACCTCGAGCCCAAGGTCGGTGCCGTACTTCGTGACCGCGAGCGTCGCACCCTTCTTCGGGTCGGCGAGGTTGTCCTTCCAGCCCCGCAGCTCCGCGCGCAGCACGGCTTTGAGCGCGTCGCGCTTCTTGTCGATCGAGTCCTGCGTCGTGATGAAGATCTGGCCCACGAGGCCGTAGTTGTAGTCAGCGAGCAGGAAGTAGTTGGATGCGAACCCCTTCTGCTTCAAGGCGATCGGCTCGTTGGTGGAGAAGCCGAACCAGCCGTCTACCGAACCGGTGGTGAGCACCAATGGGTCGTATTGCACGGGCACCGTCGTCAAGGACTTCGGGTCGATCTTGTTCGCCTTCAGGAAGGCGTTCCACGGCGCGTTGTTCGCGGCCTGCACGCCGATCTTCTTGCCCACCATCGCCTGCGGGTTCGGGATGGGATTCTTGTCCATCGACAAGATGCAGTACGGGTTCTTCTGGTAGGTGGCGCCGATGATCTTCAACGGTGCGCCCTGTGCCACCGCGGCCGCGGTGATGGACGGCGATGAGAGCCCGATGAAGGCCTTGCCCTGGACCAGGTCGGTCTCGGCGGGTGTCGCCGTCGGGCCGCCCGCGATGAGGTTCACCGAGCTGAAGCCCTCGTCCTTGAAATAGCCAGCGGTGTCGGCGATGAACTCACCGGCAAACTCGACGTGCTTGATCCAGTCGAAGCGGAAGTTCAGCGCACCGAACGCGCCCGGCGCCACGGACCCCCCTGCGCCAGCGCTCGGGGCCGGTGAGGAGTTGGAGCTGCACGCCTGAAGGAACAGGCCGCCGCCCAGCGCGAGCGCGCCGAGGCCCGCACCGCGCAGCAGCGTCCGGCGGTCGAAGGTGTCGGACATGGGTGTCCCCTCTGTTGGTACTGACCCGTTTGATTCGTCACCCGAACGACGCTGTCGGACGACGATGAGGCGCCGTGCAGCCAGGGTTACGCCTGTGCAGCGGTGAGCCGACTCGTGACGTCGTCGCAGGTGGTGACCTCGGCGAATGCGTAGGCCATGATCGTGAGCGTCGCCTTCTGCACCTCATCCGGCGTGAGGGTCCCCCAGCCGGCGTCCGCGTACTCGCCGGCGGTGGTGCCGTCGGAGAGGAAGACGACCTTGAACTCGCGGTGGTTCGCCTCACGTGCCGTCGTCTCGACGCAGACGTTCGTGGCGATCCCGCCGAGGATGACGGTGTCGACGCCCTTGGTGCGCAGGATCAGCTCGAGGTCGGTGCCCGTGAACGAACCGAAGCGCGGCTTCTCGAGGTAGATGTCGTCCGGCCCGACCTTGAAGCCGGGGTGTATTGCGGCTGGCTCACTGTTGGCGCTGATGATCCCTTCCTCGCGCATGACCGGGAATATGTGGTCGAGCTGGCCGATGTTGGACAGGTCAGCGCGCAAAACGTGCGCGGTGTAGATCACCGGCATCCCCAGCGCACGGCACGTGGTGGCGAGCGCGTTCATGCGCTCGAGGATCAGCGGCCCCTCGGGTGCTGAAATGGGCGCGTGCCCCTCGACGAAGAGGTTCTGCAGGTCGACCACGATCAACGCCGTCCGCGCCGGGTCGAGCTCCCATCTGACCACTGCGTTCTCCTTGCTCAATGCGGCTGGTCCGCAAAGCTTCGCCCACCGCAGCCGACCGCAACTACGGTCGTCCTCACCAAATGGCCTCGCCGCCGGTTGTGTTCACCGACAGTTCTGCGCGACTGGGGCCGGTTACGTGACGGCGCAGAGTCCGGATCGTTTCGACTCCATTGCGGCGCCTGGGCGGTGCGGCCGAGAGCCACCAGGGTGTGCGGCGACGACTAGATTTGGCGAGCGCGACCTACCACCGTCGGTGGCGCCGGCACGGAAAGGGGGCGAGAAGTGCAGGAAGGGCTCGGTCCGACCGCGTTGCAACTCGCCGGTACACAGCTGCTGACCGTCCTGGACGTCCTCGTCGAGCAGATCACCGATCGGGTGTGGCAGACCGTCGCCGGATACAACGACATCCTCCCTCACCGCGCTGCGCTCGCCGAGCAGGTGCGGCCAAACATCCAGCACACGCTGGAGTTCATGAGCAGCGGCCGCGACATCGACGACGACGACCGCGAGCGGCTCGATGAGCTCGGGCGGACCCGCGCCCTACAGGGCGTCCCGCTGTCGGGGATGATCCAGTCCTGGCGGGTCGCCGAGCGGGTGCTCATCGACGCCTTCTGCCTGGTCTGCATCCAGGCAGGTCTGAACAGCGCGGAGCAGCGCAACGGCATCCGCGCCATCAGCACGATCCTCGACCGGGCGGAGCAGGCCACGGCCGAGGCCTACCTGGAGATCTACCGCCAGCTGCAGAAGGATCACACCGACAGCGTCGGGGTTCTCGTGGCACGGTTGGTGGACGGCTCCGCGGGCGACCGCGTCGAGATCGATGCGCAGGCACGCCGAGTCGGCGCCAACCCGTCCGTGCCGTACCGGTGCATCGCCGTCACTGTGCTCGCTCGGCCGGGAGCCGACGATTCGTCGGCGGATCTCGCCCGGCTGCGCCGTCACCTGATCGCCCGACTGGTCGAGGCCCGCGGCCCGTCGCCGATCGTCGGCGTCCGCGACAACGCGCTGATCCTGCTGCTGCCGGCTGCGGAGCGTGACTCGCTCGCCGTCATCCGCCGGGCGCTGGACCCGACGCAGCACCGTGTCGATGTCGTCGCGGGTGTCGGGGACGTGTACGAGAGCCTCTCCGAGGCGCGCGCTTCCTGCCACGAGGCTCTGATGGCGCTGGAGGTCGGCCTGCGTCAGGGCCGCGGGCACGACGTGCTGATGTACGGCGACGTCGTCGTCGAGGTCATGCTACTGACCAACCCGGTGGCGGCGCACAAGCTGGTCAAGAGCTACCTCGGTGCTCTGGAGCAGCACCCGCAGCTGGTGGAGACGATCAAGGAGTACATCAACCTGAGCATGTCCGCGCAGGCCACCGGGCACCGCCTGGTGGTGCACGTAAACACCATCAACTACCGGCTGCGCCGGGTGCGGGAACTAACCGGCCACGACGTGCGGAACCCGACGGACGCGCTCGGTTTCTCCCTGGCGCTGCGCGCGCAGAGCCTGATCGCCGGCTAGCTCCACACAGGCCAGCCTGTGCCGACCGAAAATCCGGCTTCTGCTGTTGACTTGGGGCTCCGTGACGAGCGATGGGTGCCGGTCAAGCGGCTTGTTCGTACTCGTTGATGAGCCCTCCAACGGCGCGGCGACGCCGTACCGCGGTGACGGTTGGGTGCCGGCGCGCGGCGGTAAGGGGTCGGGCGGTTGCTGGTCCAGCGACCAGTGCGGCCGATGCGAGTTGTAGTGCTCGACGTAGGCAGCCAGCAGCCGGTGCAGATGCCCGATCCGAAGACCAGGGTGCGATCAAGCAACTCGCAGCGTGCGGTGCCCACCCATCGCTCACCCTGAGTGCGCCGATACCCCACGTCTTGTTCGGTAGCACCGCAGCAACGGCATTTGGCCCCAACCCCGGCGGTCAGGGGTCTCGGACGGACCCGTCTGGGCAGCCTGTTCTGCGTCTCGATGCCGTTCTTGACTGGAGCCGGTGGGGCCAAAAGCAGTTGGGAGGAGGGGCTCCGTGACCGGTGCGAGACAAGTCCGTAACCGAAACGAGGCCCGGTGGGGGCCTCTGCGGTGTCATGCGCGCAGCGTCAGCAGCCCCGGGACAGGCGCATCATCACCCGTGCTGTGGCCGCGAACATGGATCGATGTTAGTAGAACAGCGGTGAAGTTGTCGGGACCGACAGAACCAGGCTGGCCAACCCTGTGTGAAGCCACGGCGCCCCGCGACGTCGCTGCGTGGTCGAATGGCCTGGTCGTAGACCTGCCTACGGCACCGTGATCCGGGCCCGGTGAACGGAACAGACGGGAGTCGCGCGCATGCGATTTGGGCTTGGTGTACCGACCGGAACCGAGGGCATGATCTATCCGGTTCCGTACGCGGATCCGGCCCAGGCCGTGGACCTCGCCGTGCGCGCCGAACAGCTCGGCTTCACCGATGTGGAGAGCTACCCGAAGGCGGTGCAGGATCCCCTGCCGGTGCTGTCCGGCGGGAACGCGGCCGGATCCAAGCAGCGGGCCGGCCAGTACGCCGACGGTTGGTTGCCGGCCTACCTCACGCCGGCGGAGATGGCGTCCGGTCTGGCCGAGGTGCGCGCCGCGGCCGAAGCGGCGGGCCGCGAACTGCCGACCGACTTCGACGTCGCGCCGCAACTGTCCGTCGCCATCGGCCGCACCTCGCAGGAGGCGATGGCTACCTTTGAGTCGTCCCAGCTGTACCAGCACATGCTCTCGTTGTCGCAGTCCACTTTGAAGGGACGCCAGGCGGACTGGGCCGAGCGGAACCTGATCGGCACCGCCGAGCAGATGATCGACCAGATCGGCCGGTACGCCGAGGCGGGCGTGACCACGTTGTCCGGTCTGCTGTTCGCGTCCAATGACATCTCGCACACCATTGACCAGGTGTCGGAGTTCGCCGAGACGGTTATCGCCGTGGTGAACAAAGATCAGCCGGGCTCGCATCCAGGAGTGACGCCGAATGCCTGATTCCCTTACCCGGGAACGAATCGCCAAACTTCGGTCGGCTCTCGCGGCAGCGCCGTTCGACGCGTTCCTGGCGGTGTCCGCGGCCAACATTCTCTACGCCACGGGCTACCGCAGCATGGGCGCGACCGTGTTCGGACAGCCGACCATGGGCGCCTTCGTGACCGGTGACCGCACCGTGGTAGCCGGCCCCGTGGCCGACTCGGCGCCCGCGACCGACGCGGCGATCGCTGCCGACGACTTCATCCCGTACGGGCGGTTCTACTTCGAGTCGGCCACGGAACTGCCGTCCGCGTTTGCCCCCGACGCGCATCCGACCTTTGTGGAGGCGATGCGGACGGCGGCGCTGGCGGCCGGGCTGGCCGATGCCACGATCGGCGTGGACGAGGCCGCGCTCAACCCCAACGCGTTGGCCCAGTTGACCTTGGCCCTGCCCGGGGTGCGGTTCGTGGACGCCTCGGCCTGGGCGCTGCGGGTCCGCTCCCGCAAGCTGTCGGGCGAGGTGTTGCTGTTGGAGCGCGCCGCTCGGTTGGCCGAGGACGGCGTGGCGGCCGCCATCGATGAGGCCGTGGTCGGCATGACCGAACGCGAGTTGTCCGCCATCGTGACCAAGGTGATTGCCGCCGGCGGCGGTGAGCCGCGATTCGCCGTGGCGAGCTCCGGTCCGCGCAGCGCTTTCGCCGATGTCTTCCCGACCGACCGTGCGCTGGCCCCGGGCGACCTGCTCCGGTTCGACGTCGGGTGCATCGTGGACGGTTACTGGTCCGACATCGGTCGCACCGCAGTCATCGGCGAGCCGGACAGCCTGCAGGTGAAGCGTTACAACGCGATCCTGGACGGCGAGGAACAGCAGTTGGCCCGGGTGCGGCCCGGTGTCACCGCGGCTGAGATGTTCCAGTTGACGATCGACGTGGTGGAGAGCAACGGCATCTCCCCGTACCGCAGGCAACACTGCGGACACGGCATCGGCCTGGACGTGTATGAGCCGCCCATCATCAACGGCGCGACCGACACGGCGTTGGAGGAGGGCATGACCTTCTGCTTCGAGACGCCGTACTACGTGGTGGGTTGGGGCGGCATGATGGTGGAGGACACCATCGTGGTGACCGCGGACGGGCACCGGCGGTTCACCGTGACCGATCGCGGCCTGCGGGTCGTCGCGGCGTGAGTGGCGCCTATCTCGGCCGGCTGGCCTGTCCGCGGTGCCGGCGGGACTATCCGGAAAGTGCCGCGTTCACGTTATGTCCGGCCTGTGGGCAGCAGGGCCAGCACGTCAACCCGATGCCGGTGTACGACACCGCGTTGGTCGGGCCGTCGTGGCCGGCGGGGCCGCCGGACGCGTCGCGGCCAGGCATCTTCCGCTACCGCGACCTGCTGCCCGTCGGCGCCGGCACGGAGCCCGTGTCGTTGGACGAGGGCGGCACGCCGCTGCTCAGGCTTTCCCGCGTCGGCAGCGAGGTGGGCCTGCCGGAGTTGTATCTGAAGGACGAGTCCCGCAACCCGACCTGGTCCTACAAGGACCGGCTGGCGGCAGTCGGTGTTACCAAGGCGCGGGAGGTCGGCGCCGAAGTGGTCGTGGTGTCCAGCACCGGCAACCACGGCGCGGCCACCGCGGCGTACGCGGCCGCGGCCGGGCTGCGGTGCGTCGTGCTGACCCTCGAGTCAGTGCCATTGACCATGAAGGTGCTGATGCAGTCGTACGGCGCCCACGTGGTGGCCCTGCGCAGCGGGCCGGACCGGTGGCTGCTGATGCGGGAGGCGATTCGGGCGCACGGCTGGGTGCCGTTGTCCGGCTTCGTGAACCCGCCGGCCGGCTCGAACCCGTTCGGCCTGGACGGCTACAAGACGATGGCCTACGAGATCGTCGAGTCGTTGGGCCGGGCCCCCGACGTGGTGGTGACCCCGGTCGCCTACGGCGACGGTATAGCCGGTATGCACCGGGGCTTCGCCGATCTGCTGACGTTGGCCCGCCGGGAAGGCGTCTACCTGGAGGCCTCCGCGGTGGTGCCGCTCGCGGCGTTGCACACATTGACCGAGCGGGGCGTGGTAAGCGAGCACGACACGGTGGTCTGCGTGGCTACCTCGACCGGGCTGAAGGACATCGGCGCGACCGCGTCGTTATTGCCGCCGGTCGAGGTGATCGAGCCCGACCTGGCCGCGCTGGAGCGCACCATGAAGGTTCAGTCGTGAGAATGGGTGACGCGCCGTCCGGCAGCCGGAGCACCGTCGAGTCCGGACAGCCTTACGAACAGCAGCTCACCGAGACGACGGCATGCCGGGAACTGGCGGGTCTGGCCTGACTCTCAGCCGTCCACCAGCTCCCGCGCCCG
>JAOPWA010000169.1 GCA_025965915.1 Dactylosporangium sp.
ATCTGACCGTCCTGGCGTGCGGCGTGAAGCCGAGCGCGGCATACACCTGCTTCGGGACGGGATACTCGTCGTCGCCACGGGGATACACGACGGCCATCTCGCCGCCGGCTTCGCGGAAGGCCCGCAGGACCGCGATGCCCGCCACGCGGGACAGCCCCAGCCGCCGGTACTCGGTGACGGTGCCGACCGGCTCGAACTCGCCGACCCGGTTGACTTCGTCGTACCAGCCCAGGCAGTACGCGACGAACCGGCCGTCGGGCGCCTCGACCACGACGTCGAAGTCCATCTTGTACGGCCATCTGCCGGTCATGGCCCGGAACCCGCCGTCGGTCAGCGCCGAGCGCGGCCACACCTCCCGGTGTAGCGCCGCGTGCCGGACGAGGTCAGCGTCGTCGCGCACCGGCCGCACGGCGAACCCGGCCGGAAGCTGCGGCATGGGCGGCAGATCGCTGAGGTCGCGGCTGTGCGCGAGGAAGAAACGGGGTCCCGCATAGTCCCGTCGCACTCCGTCACCCTGCCGCAACGACGGCGACGACGGCAACCGGTTTCGTCACTCCTTCACGAGTACGCTCGACAGCCGCGCCAGCGCCTCATTCACCTCGTCGACATCGAACCGGGTCGGGTCGAATCCGTCGGTCGGGTCGAATCCGTCGGTCCCGTCGGAGTCCTCCAGCGGACGGGCCCGGCGGCCGGTCAGGCAACGCGGGTACGCGACGCCGGGCTCGGCCGCGAGCACGTCCTCGACGAGGATCTCGTGCTCCCAACCGTCACCCGAGCCGTAGGTGTAATAGATCAGGTCGCGGGCGCGGGGCACCACATCCTCCAGCCTTCTGGACTGCGCGCTGCGGTGCCCCAACTGGCGGTCGGCGACGCCGTAGGCGCCCACTGGCGTCTCGAACACCCACGGGTGGCGGTCCTCCCAGCCGAACGCCGCCTGGATGCACTGGTGCAGTCGGCGCAGAGTGATGCCCGACGGCACCTCCAGCCGGCGCCAGATCGGTGGTCGTTCGCCGCGCAGCATGATCTTCACCCGGTGCACGGTGGTGGTCGGAGTCTTGTGGGAGGGAACGCGCGTCGACCGTCCGCGCTCGGGCAGCAGCGCCGTGCGCGACCGCAGCAGCTCCAGGTAGTCCCGGACGTCCTGGATCTGGTCGGGAGCGATCGGGCAAGGTGACTTGCCGAGCGCACTGTCCAGGATGGCGCGGGCCTCGGAAGGCTCGTAGACATGGAAGTCGAGCCCGTACCGCTTGGCGGCCTGCTGGTAGTCGGCGCGGATCAGGTCGGGGCGGTCGGTCGGCCAGCAGTCCTTGACCCCGCCGCCAAGTTGATGATCGACGAGTACGGCCAGCGCGTGTTGCTGGCGTCCGTAGGTGAACGTGACCGTGAGCGCCTCCTGTACGCCAACGCCGTCGGTGTACCCGAAGCACGCGCCGACTTTGGGCTCGCCGAGCCCTTTCACCCACGGGCGGTCCTGGAGCCCCGCCGACGCCACCCGCTCGGCGGCCTTCGCCGCCGTCGGACGCGCCGGCGCCGGTCCGACGACCGCGAGTACCCGCAGCATGGCCAGCGCCTCCGGCCCGCCGTACTCCTCCGCCTGGGAGATCAGGCTGGTGAGCAGTTCGGGTACCGCGTCGTCGGTCGCGGCGGCCTCCCGCATCATCGCGAGGAACTCCACCCCGGCCAGCTCCGCGCTCCACTGGTCACAGCCCCGCTCCAGCAGCGGCGTCCACGTGGCCATCAGCCCGGCCAGGGAATCTTCGCGCGACGGCAGCAGTCCGGCCTCGACCAGGCGCTGCAACATCTTCTCCGTGCCGCCGGGCCCTTTGAGCGCCCGCAGCACCTCGTCTTCCTGCACTCCGGCGGCGGCCAACATCTCCAACAGCTCGACCAACTCACCATCGTCGGCCTGGACGCCGTCATTGACCGCCGTGCGGCCGGCGTCGCTGTCAGTCCTGGTGCGCCGAATTTTGGCCACGAGGGTCATCGTGCCACGCGATGGCGGGACCGGCCTGCGGAGCCGAACGAGGGCGCTCCGGCACCTCCGGGTCCTAGGCGGTCGCCGTCGACATCCGCGCCACCTCGACCCGGTTACGGCCGAGCGTCTTCGCCACGTACAGCGCCTGATCGGCGGCCTCGATCAGAGCGGCCGGGCTGTCAGAGCTCAGGAACTCCGCTACACCAGCGCTTATCGTCGAGATCAGGGTCTCGCCACGGACCACCACCGACGGCGTCTCGCACAGTTGCCGTAGCGCGTCGGCACGCTGCCGCGCGCGCTCGGCGGTGCAGCCGGGGAGCACCAGGAGAAACTCCTCACCGCCGTAGCGAGCAGCCGTCTCGCCCTCCTGCATCAGGGTTACGATCCGCCGCGCGGTCGCGGCGATCACCTCGTCACCGACCACATGGCCATATCGGTCGTTTACCTGCTTGAAGTGGTCGATGTCGAGCATCACCACGCTGAGCGGCTGGTCTTCCCGCTGGGCCCGGGCCACTTCACGCTCGAATGCGTCATTGAGGTACCGGCGGTTGTGCAGCCCGGTGAGAGAGTCGCGGGTGACCAGCTCGGCCAACTCCGCACGCAGTCGCTCCACCGCGAGCAACTGCTGGTGGAGCTCGCCGTTCTTGACGCGTAGCTCGTGCCGCTGCCGGTTGCGTTCGGTGACGTCATGCGCCACCAGGACCCACCCGATCACATTCTTTGTCTTGTCGTGTAGCGGGCTGTGCCGGATGTTGAGATCGAACTGCTGCCCGTCGGGGCCGGTCATGGCGTACTCCGTGTCGGACTCCGCCGCCAGCGCCCGGTCTATGCCGAGCACATCCCGCGCGTGCAACCCGACGATCGTGTCGCGGGTCTGTGGCTGGAGGCGTCGGAGCAGGCGCTCGGCGGCGGGGTTCAGCTCGAGTACGCGCCACGCCCGGTCGATCACGATCACGGCGTCACTGATCGTCTCCAGGATCTGCCGCCCTGCGATGGGGACCAGATCCGGCAACGCCTGACGGAACAGCGCCCAGCAGCACGCACCGGCCGAAACGCAGAAGAAGATGGGGGTCAGGCCGAGCGTCTTGCCCTGGGGCATGATCACCAACGTGACGGCATTGCCGAACATCGGCGGCACGATGCCGACAAACGGCCAGGTGAAGTGCCGCCGGTACGACCCCGGCGCCTGCACCCACGCGCGCACCAGTTCGAGCATCGCCCAGCCGAGGAGCGTGTAGCTGTAGGCGGTGTGCAGCCAGAACGCCGGGCCGGGCCGCGGGGCCAGCAGGGGCGGCGATCCCACGAGCCCAGCGCTCGCGTAGAACATGTGGTGCCACGGATTGGTCGCGGCGATGGTGACCGCCAGCGCAGGCTCGATGAACAGCAGTACCGCGGTGCGGCGCGACAGGCTCCAGGCCCGGTCAGCCATGCCCTTGGCGTAGCAGAAGTAGCCGGTGACGCAGGCACCCACTCCGGCATAGATCGCCGTCTCGAAAGCCAGCTTCACCTCGATGGTGGTGGCGAGCACGGAGACTGTCTTGACGGCCGACCACCAGGCGATCCCGATCATCGCGACGGTCATGCCGGCGGCCGCCGGCGTCGTCCGGCGTCGCGGCCACATGATCGCGGTGGCGACGATCGAAACGATCGCGGACGCGGCGAAGAGAAGCGCGAACGGTTGCACTACGCGCTCCCTTCTCCCGATGTCGCGGTACCCAAATCGGCAGCAACCGCTGCCAACTGAGCCGAATGGGGTCCCCGGCATCCAACCAACCGTCAAGCCGCTTCGCTGTCAACGGCGCATTGGTCTCGATTGGTTGACCGCAAGTCGTCGAACTGTGCCGTTTTGATTGCATTCGAGATTGTGAGCGTGCAGCGACTACGGGCGACAACGGTTGGGCGGCCTATCGGACCATGAGCGCAACGACAGGATTGCGTCGCGAGTCCATACAAGACAGTTACTTCAGGTGACCATGGTCATTTACATCCGTGATGTCATATCGACATTTGCCGAGAAGTGTTGCCTACCAGACATCGGTCCGACCTATCGACGATCGGCGTAATCCGTTCGGTCAGTTCCCACCCTCACTCGTATTGACCAGGGTGGACGGGTGCAACACCCCCACACCCCCCGGAAGGAACTCCCGTTCATGCGGAAGACTCTGACCACCGCTGCCTTAGTCGCAGTCGCGACGGGCGCATTCGTCGCTGGCGTTGCCGGCCCGGCAGCCGCCACAACCCCCACATGCGACAACGGGCCGAAGACGGTAGTTACTCATCTGGTGAACCGTCCCGACAGTGGCCACCACGGCGACTGGGCGCTGGACACCATGGACCGCAAGGTAACGATCACGAAGGTTGAGGCTACCCAGCCGACAATCATGGAGACGAACACGTGGTCCTACCAGGCTGTCGTCACTGACGAGGGCACGTTCGTCACGAAGGGCGGCGAGAAGCTGTCCCCCAACAAGGGACAGGACCTGCCGGCCGGCGTCAGCGGCAAGATCAGCGGTAAGTTCACTGTCGACTTCACCGCGCCGGCGTGTTTCCGCGGCTACCAGGGTAACCACGGCGACCTGAGCACCAAGACTGGCAAGTGGGTCGCCAAGGTCTGGGGCGACGACGAACTCAACATCACGACGAACCTCGACGCCAACTACCAGTGGACCTACACGACCTGCTCCGAGCGGTGGCTGGACGCCTACAACAACGAGGACGGCCAGGCTGAGGGCGCCGGCGACATCACCGGCAAGGCATGCCCGACTCCGACCGCCACCGCGACGCCGACCGCAGCGGCGACCCCGTCGACCGGCGGCCAGGCCGGCGGCCTGCCCGTGACCGGCTCCAACACCGGCATCCTCGCCGGTGGTGCGGTGCTGCTCGTCGCTGTCGGCGCCGGGCTGTTCCTGGTCGGCCACCGTCGGCGCAAGTTCACCGCCTGACCTGTTCAGTTCAGGAGTAGGAGCGGCGCCGGCAGCGGAGGGCTGTCGGCGCCGCGTCCCTAGTTGGCAGCTACGGTCACAGCGGGGTCCATGAGCTGCGTAGTGACCGATCGGCACACCGTGCCGCCATGCGCGAAGCCCAACGACCCGGGATAGCGCAGCATGACTGCCAGGACCCAGCCGTCGCCGATCGCGAGGCAGTTGACGTGCCAGAATCCGGTTTCGTCGCGCAGCAGCCAGCCGTTCTTGATGGCGGTGGTCGCGGCGATGTCACTGGGCAGCGCCTTCACGATGCCGAAGCGGCCGTCGCCGCGTACGTGACGCATCTCGTTGAGCACCCATTTGGTCCATCTCGGTCCGGCGGCCCGGCCGTCGGCCAGACACGCCCCCATTCGCACCGCGTCCGGGGCGGACATCCTGGTCTCGCTCCACCTGTCCGGTACCGCGCTGCTGTGGGTCAGGCCGCACACGCGAATCAGCCGCTGGATCGAACTGGTGCTGCCGTTTCGCCGGAAGATGTCCTCGGCAGCCTGGTTGTCACTGTCACGAATCATGATGCTGAGCTGGCGCATCCGGTCCGCGGTTGGGCTCTCGTTACGCTGCGCCGCCTGGCGCAGGTAGTCCGCCGCCAGCCACGCCTTCACCATGGAGACGGTGTCGCTGGTGGCGGTTGGGTTGTCCGAACCGCGAATCGCCCCGGTCCGGGTGTTGAGCAGTGCCCACGAGTGGAATCCGGGTGAGGTGACGGCAACCGGGCGCGGGCGCAACAGCGGCTGCGCGGTAGCTGCGGCCGCAGCGAGATCGGACGCGCCGGGAGAGCGCGTCGCCGTTGTCGCGACCGACCCGTACGGTGCGACCAACCCGGCCAGCAGCAGGCCCACGGTTACGGCCGCGCATCCGATGACCACCGGCACTCGCACCGCCGCCGCCTTTCCCTCCGAGCAGCGGCCGGGTCGAGCGGGTGCGGTACCGCCACGACCATCGCCCGGCCGGCTGCGGACGTCGTCGAAGGTGGTACGTAAGGCATCGACGCACGGTTCGAACCCGCGCCCGCAGAAGGGGTAGGTCCACAGTCGGTCGGCGTGCGACGTTTCAGATCAGTCCATGGGCGAGCATCGCCTCGGCCACCCGGCGGAAGCCGTCGATGTTCGCTCCGGCCACGTAGTTGCCCGGCATGCCGTACTCCTCGGCGGTGGCGAAACACCGGGCGTGGATGTCCCGCATGATCTCTTGCAGCTTCTGCTCCGAGTGGCTGAACGTCCACGAATCACGGCTGGCGTTCTGCTGCATCTCCAGTGCGCTGGCAGCCACTCCACCGGCGTTGGCGGCCTTACCCGGCGCGAAGCGCACTTCGGCCCGAGCGAACAGCCGCACGGCGTCCGGGGTGGTGGGCATGTTCGCGCCCTCCACCACCATGGTGCAGCCGTTGGCCACCAGCGCGGCGGCGTCCGCGGCGCTTATCTCGTTCTGAGTGGCATACGGGATGGCCAGTTCGCAGGGCACCTCCCACACCGTGCCCCCGGCGACGAACGTGGCCACCACCCGCTTGCCGTCCAGATTGTCACCGGCGGTGCCCAGCATCTCCTGGGCGAAGAAGACAGCTCCGTATCCAGTGGCTTCGCGGCGCACCTGCGCGCCGCCGTACGCCAAGCCCTTGCCGGTCAGCACACCGGACTCGTACCTGTTGGTGACACGTTTGTACTGTCCGAACAGGAAGCCGATCTCCCGCCCGCCCACACCGATGTCGCCCGCCGGCACGTCGGTGTGCTCGCCGATGTGCCGGTACAGCTCTGTCATGAAGCTCTGACAGAAGCGCATGACCTCCCGGTCCGAGCGCCCGTCCTCCCACGGCACGCGGAAGATGACCTGCCGCTCCGGCTCGCAGATCCGCTCGATGATCTTCGCTTCGGCGTACTCCGGGTGCCGGGTCAGCGCCGGCCCCACGGTGTCGAGCACCTCGCGTACCGCCTGGTGGAACTCCCCCTCGCCGGGGTTGCGCTGTACAACGCTCGCGACGATGGCCGCAAGCTCTTCCCGTACTGCCACGCCGTCCTCCAGTGCATGCGCAACGGCAGCCGACCCGGCGGTTGGTGAATGACGAACCATCAAAGACTGTTTTCAGATGACTTTGCTTCGAATTCGCTCGAGGACGCCGATAAGGCGACGTGGGTGCGGCGGATGACCGGATGAACGCGCGTCGGCGAAAGATGCTGCTCGGCGCCGC
>JAOPWA010000189.1 GCA_025965915.1 Dactylosporangium sp.
CAGCTTCCCGTGTACCCGAGCCGCAGCGTGGCCGTGGTGGCGGCGCTCGACGGCCAGGCCGCGATGAAGCGGATACGCGTGCGGCTGTCGGCCGAACCGCGGTCGGCGGGTACGGCGCGGCGACTGATCGCCGAGGCGTGCGAGACCTGGGGCCTGGTCGACCTGGCCGATGCGGCACTGCTGGTGGTGTCGGAGCTGGTCAGCAATGCGGTGGTGCACGCCGGCACCGACTTCGACCTGACGGCCACGGTGCGGGGGGCGTACCTGCATCTGTCCGTTCGTGACCACTGTCAGGTGCCGCCCCTGATGCCGGCGCCCGCCCGCGCCGGCTGGCCGGCGCTGACCACCAGCGGTCGGGGCCTGTACCTCGTCGACTCCTGCACCGCCGGCTGGGGCGCCATGGTGGCTGACGACGGCAAGGTCGTCTGGGCCACGCTGCGCACCGGATAGGCGGGATCGGCGGGTCGACCGGGGTCGGCGGGCCTCAGGCCGCGGAACCGATCAGCTCCGGGTCGGGCCGGCCTTCCCGCTGCGACGACCGCCCGTGCCCGCCGCCGCGGGGGATGAGTGCCGGCCGGCGCCTGGCCGCCAGGTCCTCCACCCAACCGAAGCCGGCAACGGCTGCCACGAGCAGCGTGGCCACGCCGGTCAGCAGGAGCAGGCGGCCGGTGAGGCCGGTCAGGTTGACCCCCCATCGGCCCGCAGCGACGACCGTGACCCCGATCGCGGTCTGATGCCACAGATACACCGTCATCGCCCGATTGTTGATCACTGTCAGCAGGCGCGCCGTCCGGAGCCGTTGACGCGCCGCCCCTTCACGAGCCAACCATGACGGCACCATTCCGAGTAGGACCAGCAGGAACGCCGTTGTCCAGAGCGCGTTGCCGAGCGGGATGTCGTTGAGGTCGTAACCACGGGCGCTCGGGTGGGTGAGGAACCAGGAGGCGCCGGCGGCGGCCAGCACGCCTGCCGCCAACAGCAGCGTGGACTGCCGCATCCGTCGCAGTACACCGTCGTGTTTGGCGAAGCCCAGCAGCCAGCAGTCGCCGTACAGCGCCAGGTCGGAGATCACGCCAGCCGGTTTGACTTCGGTCAGCGTGAAGACGATCAGCAGCCCCAGCGGCGTGAGAAGACAGATGATCGGCCAGCGACGAAACGCCTGGAGCGCCAGCGGTGACAGCAGCACGAACCACAGGTACTCCCGGAGGTACCAGATCATGCCGAGGGTCGCCGACCCCCAACTGTTCGCCGGCGGATCATGAATGGGAAACAGCCACAGCAGGACCGACCAGTTCAGCCGCATGCCGCCCAGGACCATCACGGGTACGCAGACCGCCGCGAGCATCCAGACCGGTGGTAGCAGGCGGCGCAGCCGGCGGCCGACCGCGGCCACACCGCCCCGATCCAGTGACGCCGCCATCAGCGATCCGGAGAGCGCGAACATCAGGCCCACGGCCGGAAACGCGATCGTCAGCCAGGCCAGGCCGAGACAGTGGTAGGCGACCACGCGCAGGATCGCGAGGGCCCGTAGCAGGTCGAAGTACGCGTCGCGGGTGCGCGGTGGCCGGAGCGCCGGCCCGTCAGGTGAGGTCGAGACTCCGTGGTAGGAGGGCGACACGAGCCCACGTCCCCTCGTTCGGCCGGCACGCCTCACCCAGCGCGGTACGCGGCTTCCGTCCCCCGTCTGCCCACCATCACTTCCACCGGTTCTGCGTAGAGGCTCAGGGGATGCTGGGAGGATCCTGGGAAGGAGGCCGTATCCGGGCTCAGCGTGGCCACTCGTGGACGGGCGTGTTGCCGTGCATGTGCTCGACGTAGCGGGTCAGCATCCCGCGCAACGCCTCCTGGCGGTCCAGGTGACCCTTCCGCTCGAGCTGACGAGCGGTGTCCACCTGCCAGCGGGCCCCGTTACGGCCAGTGATGCAGCGCTGCTCGATGATCCCGAGCAGCCGGTCGCGTTCACTGGAGTCCACGCCCCACCGGTCGAGCCCCTCGTACGCGAGGGGCAGCAGCCGGCGCAGCACGAGTTCGCTGGCCGGTACGGTGCCCAGGCCCGGCCAGTACAGCGGGGCCTCCATGCCCTGGCGCGCGGCGAGGTGGAAGTCTTCCGCCGCGGACGTGAACGACATCTGCGTCCAGACCGGACGCTCGGCGTCTGCGAGCGACCGGACCAGTCCGAAGTAGAACGCGGCGTTGGCGAGGGTGTCGACCACGGTGGGGCCGGCGGGCAGGACCCGGTTCTCCACCCGTACGTGCGGGCGGCCCCGGACGACGTCGTAGACCGGCCGGTTCCACCGGTACACGGTGCCGTTGTGCAGTCGTAGTTCGGCCAGCGCCGGCGTGCCGCCCCGGTCGAGCACCTCGACCGGGTCCTCGTCCTCGCAGATCGGCAGCAGAGCGGGGAAGTAGCGCACGTTCTCCTCGAACAGATCGAAGATCGAGGTGATCCAGCGCTCGCCGAACCACACCCGCGGGCGTACCCCCTGCTCTTTGAGCTCTTCGGAACGGGTGTCGGTGGCCTGTTCGAACAGGGGTACCCGGGTCTCGCGCCACAACTCCTTGCCGAACAGGAACGGTGAGTTGGCCCCGACCGCGAGCTGCACACCGGCGATGGCCTGCGCGGCGTTCCAGTAGGCGGGGAACTGCTCGGGGCTGACCTGGAGGTGGAACTGGGTACTCGTGCAGGCGGCCTCGGGCGTGATGGTGTCCGCCGTGACCGCCAGCCGCTCCACGCCGTCAATCGAGATGTACAGGTCCTCGCCGCGGGCGGCGAAGATCTGCTCGTTGAGCAGTTCGTAGCGCGGGTTGGCCGAGAGCGCGTCGTGGGTCAGGTGTTCGGGTCGCAGGGTGGGCAGGATGCCGATCATCACCAACTGCGCGCCGACGTGCCGCGCCCGATTCTCGGCGGCGTTGAGGCTCGCCCGTACCTGGTCCTCGTACCCTCGCAGGCCGTCAGCCGCCAACCGTCGCGGGTCAACGTTGATCTCCACGTTGAACTGGCCGAGTTCGGTCTGAAAAGCGGGATCGGCGATCGCCCGGAGTACTTCGGCGTTGCGCATCGCCGGGTCGCGGCGCTCGTCGATCAGGTTCAGCTCGATCTCCAGCCCCGTCATCGGCTGCTCGGCCTCGAAGCGCGACTCCCGCAGCATCCGCGCGAACACGTCCAGGCAGCGCCGTACCTTCTGACGGTGTCGCTGCCGGTCCTGACGGGTGAACTCCCGCTGGTCGACCTCTTGGCCCATTGAGCACGATCCTTCGGTGCCGCGATTCTCGGGTGCGTCGTAGCTCCGAGTCACATACCCGTTTACGCGGACGGAACAAACCCTGATCGCCGGCTGGCCCCGCGCCGAGGGGCGGCCGGCCCACGACGGGGCCGGCCGCGGCGAGCTCAGCTCACCTGCAGGATCGCCCAGAAGTCGGACGAGAGGCTGCGTTCGGTGAGGTATGCGTACGGCATCGTGAAGTAGCCGTCCTGTCCCCAACCCGAGCCCCACGAGTTGCGCACCAGGAACCGCCCGCTGGCGTCGTCGTAGCCGACAGCGAGTACGGCGTGGCCGCCAAGCGCCTGCTCGTCGGCCTGCGGCATGGGTACGACGCCGGTCTGCGCGACCTCACGGGTTTCGAAGCTCTCGTAGACGCTGAAGCCGAAGACGATCGGGTACCCGTGCGCGAGGCAGCCCTTGAGTTGGCCGAGGGTACGCGGGACCCGCTGATAGGAGGTGGCCCGGTTGCCCAGAGCCTCGTCGTAGCACGCCTTCGGGGGCTGGTGGGTGAACGTGGAGATGTCGTAGGGCCACGACGTCTCCGCGCACACGCCCTGCTTGGAGACGCTCTTGATGCCGTCGCGGATCATCGCGCCGCTGTCGCTGTCGACGGTGTGGAGGATGACCCGCTCGTTGTAGTAGATGAATAATCGCGACGGCATGAAGTCCGGTAGCCCCTGCTTGAGCAGGTCGAACTCGAAGGCCCCGC
>JAOPWA010000210.1 GCA_025965915.1 Dactylosporangium sp.
CGGAGCAGGCGACGATTCCCCAGCAACGCGAGGTGGCCCGCCGCGCCAGAGCGGCGGCTCCGCAGGAGCCACCACCGCAGCCCGTACCGGTACGGGAGGAGGCGCCCGAGGAGGAGCCGAGCCGACACAACGGGTCCCATGGCATCACGGTGCCCGTCATCGGCGCCCGCATCCCCCTGCCCCCCATGCCTCCCATGCCCTCGCCCACCGGCGTGCCGGGTCGCGTGCTCTGGTTGGGGGGCCTGGTTGGCGCCGCGGTCCTCGGGGTGGTCGAGTGGCCGGTGGCCGCGGCCCTCGCAGCCGGCACGTGGGTGGTCGAGAGGTTCGCGAAGGCCGCCATTCGCGATGAACTGCAGCACCCCTCGGCACGTCGCGAGTCCGGGGAAGGCCGCGACTAAAGACTGCCGGGTCTGCGATCGTGAACGGGTGGCGATTCAGACACCGCCGGCCGAGGCCGCGTACCTCACCTCGGTCGTGCACCGGCTGCACACAGTGCTCGGCGACGTGCTCATCGCCGTGTACCCCACCGGTTCACTCGCGCTCGACGGGTACGTCCCCGGCCGCAGCGACCTCGACCTCATCGTCGTGGTCGAGACACCGCCGCCGGCACCGGTGCTACACGCCGTCGCGGCGCGACTGGACCACGCCGAACTGCCCTGCCCTGCGACCGGACTGGAGTTGGTGCTCTACTCGAGGCAGGCGGTCAATGACGGCGGCATCGAGGCCGCGTACGCGCTCGACCTCAACACCGGCCGGTACCTGCCTCCGAAGGTCAGCCTCGATCCGGCCGGCGGGCCCGGCTTCTGGTACCCCATCGACCGCTCGATCACCTACCAGAGCGACCTCGCGCTGACCGGCCCGTCACCACGGACCCTGCTGGGCCCCGCCCGGTTCGAAGCGCTCCTGCCGGTGGTGGTCGAGTCCGTGCGGGCGCACGCGGCCGCCATTGTCGAGCATGGCGACAACGCCGTGCTCAACGGCTGCCGGGCCATGCGGTTCGGTGCCGAACGACGCTGGTACGCCAAGCCGGCCGCCGCCCGGTGGGCCCTCGACGCCGCACCGGCGTTCCGCGGCCTGATCGAATCGGCGCTGGCCAGTCACGCGGCCGGCCGGTCCACCCGCCGCCCGCTGCCCGCGGCGGAGGTCACCGCGTTCCTCGAGTACGTCCTGCACCGACTGCTCGGCACCTGACGGCGCAGCTACTTCGCCGCGTCGGCGCTATCTGTGGTGGCCGCATCGGTCGTGGCCGCATCGGTCGTGGCGGTATCCGTCATGGCGGTATCCGTCATGGCGGCATCCGTCATGGCGGCATCCGTCATGGCGGTGGGAGGTACCGGTTCACGGGTCTGCTCGCGTTCGGTCCAGGTGGGTAGCTCGCGCATTGTCCGCAGGGGGGACAAGAACAGCGGCAGGAACGGAATCAGCCCTCCGATAGCGGCCAACCACAGCGTGGGACGCGGTCCGAGCAGTTGGCCGAGCACCCCGCCGATGAGGCCGCCCAACGGCGCAGAGCCCCAGACGAGGAAGCGCATGGTCGCGTTCATCCGGCCCAACAGCCGCTCCGGCGTGAGCCCCTGACGGAAGCTGACCTGGGTGATGTTGTTAACGGAGACGCAGAACCAAATCACCAGGTACGCGAAGGCCGCGACCCATAGCAGCCAGCCACGCTGGGCCGTCGGGATCAGCAACTGAAACGGGCCGGCGACGGCGACCGGGATCCAGATCGCCGGGCCCTGGCCGATCCGCGCTGCGATCTTCGTGGCGGTCAGCGCGCCGACCAGGCCACCCACGGAGGCGATCGAGAAGAAGACCCCGATCGTGCCGGCGCCAAGGTGCAACTCTCGGGCTAACAGCACGATGAGCATCGCGCTTCTAGCCGCCGAAAGCAGGTTGTACAACCCGATGCACATCGCGATCGCGCGCAGCAGCCGGTTGCCGAACACGAACCGCAGGCCCTCCATGACCTCCTTCCTGAGATGGGCGTCGGGCCTGCGCTCCGGCAGTTCCTCGCGTCGACGGATCCGCCTCACGAACAGCGCCGAGCCGGCGAAGCTCGCCGCGTCCAGCGCCACGGCCACCGGTGCGGCCAGCGCCTGGATCACCAAGCCCGCGATGGTTGGTCCGGCGATCTGGCTGACTCCCCGCACCGCCTCCAGCTTGGCGTTGCCCTCGACCAGGTGCTCCCGGCCGACCAGGTGCGGCAGGTAGCTCTGGTACGCCACGTCGAAGAACACCGTCAACACTCCGGTCGCCAAGGCCACCGCGTACAGCTGGGGCATGCTCAGCACGCCCAATGCCCACGCCAGCGGCACCGAGCTCAGCACGAGAGCACGCCCGACATCACCGAAGATCAGTACGTTGCGCCGACGCATCCGGTCCACCCACGCGCCGGCGGGCAGGCCGATCAGCAGGAACGCGAGCGTGCCGCAGGCGGCCAGCACACCCACCTCGAAGTTGGACGCATGCAGGACGAGTACCGCCACCAGCGGCAGCGCCAGCAAACTGATCTGGCTGCCTACCTGGCTGATTGTGTTGGCCACGAACAGTTGCCGAAAGTCGCGCCCGTGCAGCAGTCCCAGGCGTCCGCACATACTCACAGCCGCAGCATGGTCAAGCTGGTCCGGGCGGGTCAACGGGGGCCGGCCCGCGCGGGTCACCTTCCGAACGGGCGGGTCACCATCAGGATCGTGATCACCGCGACCATAACGAATACCAGGGCACCGGAGCCCGCCACCCGACCCGCGAGGTTGTCCAGTCGCTCCTTGGTCGCCAAGTCGGTGGCGCTGGCCGCGAGCGTGGGTGGCGGCGCCTCACCGTCGTCTCCGGCGGGCGCCGGCGGTCGCTCCAGCACCCCCTGTTCGATCATGCCCGCGGCCCGGCGTATCGCCGGCAAGGTGTACCCGGTGGCGACACCCATCGCGACCACGTAGAGGGTGAGCGAGATGATCACCCACGGCGTGCGGAACGAGTACTTGCCCGACATGGACAGTGCGCCCATGCCGAGGATCGCCACGATCAGGGATCCCATCGCGAAGCGGGCCAGGAAGGTGCCCGCGTCGCGGGTGTCGTCCGCGTCGTGGCGCCGAATGGCGCGGTTACCGAGGAAGGGCGCCAGCGCGAACGGTCCGATGAGCAGTACCGCGCTGAGCACGTGCAGCGTCACCAGAAGCGTGTACACAGGGTCAACCCTAGTACGCCGGCCCAGCTTCGCTACCTCAAGACATCAGTCAATGACTTCGGGTACGCGGTCCGCGGCGCGCCGTCCGGCGCCATCCGTGCGCCACGATTACGCTCCGGTGGTGATCGTCGACCTGTCACACGAGATCGTCGCGGGCATGACCACCTACCCGGGCACGGCGCCGCCGGGGGTGCAGGTGACGACGTCGCGTGAAGCGTCCGCCGCCCGGCTGGGCACCGGGGTGTCGTTCGAGATCGGGTCCGCGACCCTGGTCGGTAACACCGGTACCTATCTCGATTCGCCGTACCACTACCACCCCGATCGTGCCGACATCGCACAACTGCCCCTTGAACGGCTGGTCAACGTACCCGTCGCGATAATTCACGCGTTCGGCGAGCAGGCGGTCACCGCGGCCCACCTCGGCGACCCCGGCGCACTGTGGGGCAAGGCAGTTCTCGTGTACACCGGTTGGGCCCGGTACTGGCGGACCGCTCGATACCTCGACTTCGACTGCCCGCACCTGACCGTCGACGCGGTCGAGGCGCTCGTCAACGCCAACGTCGCGCTCGTCGGTATCGACTCCCTCAACATCGACGATCCCACGGATCCGCACCGCCCGGCGCATCACGGGTTGCTGGGCGCCGACATCCCGATCATCGAGCACCTGACGAACCTGGAACGGGTACCCGTCGAGGGCGCCCGCCTGACCGCCCTGCCCCCTCCCGTCCGCGGCATGGCCTCGTTCCCGGTCCGGGCGGTAGCGACGTACGAGACTTAGGAACTCGGCCGACCGGGGCGGCGCTAACCCGCGCCCATCCCTACGTCGGCGTCGCCACGGTTTACCCGACCACGCGGCCACTGATAGACAGGCACCAATTTCGTGGTTCCTGCGCAACGCTCCGTGATGCGAACTGCGCCGCGAACCACGAACTCCCGGACCCCCGAGAGGTGGTGCCCCATGCAGCTACCCGTCCGACCTGCGCGCAGAAGACCCGTACGAGCCATCGCCATCGCCGTACCGACCGCTGTCGCCGCCGTCCTCCTGACCACCGCTGCCCCCGCCCATGCCAACGTCGCACTGACCCAGGTCAGCGCCGACCCGTACACCGACGCGCAGGCTCAGCACCGCAGTGAGGTCGAGCCGGACACCTTCAGCTTCGGTAACACGATCGTGTCGGCTTTCCAGGTCGGGCGGGTGTCCGGCGGCGGCTCGTCCAACATCGGCTTCTCCACCTCCACCGACAGCGGCGCCACCTGGACACGGGGCTTCCTGCCCGGCATCACCGCCAACGGCGGCGGCCCGTACGGGCAGGCCAGTGACGCGGCGGTAGCATACGACGCCCGTCACAACGTATGGCTGATCTCGTCGCTCGGCATCCGCAGCTCCTCTGTAGATGTTCTGACCAGCCGCTCCACTGACGGTGGGCGGACCTGGGGCAACCCGGTGACCACGGCGACCGGGTCGCTGGACAAGAACTGGATCGTGTGTGACAACACCCCGTCCAGCCCGTTCTACGGCAACTGCTACACCGAGTACGACATCTCGGGCTCGGGGGACGCACTGCGGATGAAGGCCTCGTCCGACGGCGGCGCCACCTGGGGCCCGGCCCGGGCAACCGGCGACAGCGCGACCGGGTTGGGCGGACAGCCGGTGGTACGCCCCAACGGCACCGTCATCGTGCCGTACCTGTCGCTGGCCAACCAGATCCGTTCGTTCCGCTCGGTCGACGGCGGCGCGAGCTGGCGCTCCACCGTGCTGGTGTCGAGCATCAGCCACCACACCGCGGCCGGCGGGCTGCGCGAGGAGGCGCTTCCCACCGCGGAGATCGACGGCGCCGGAACGGTGTACGTGGCGTGGGCGGACTGCCGGTTCCGGTCGGGCTGTGCGAGCAACGACATCGTGCTGGCCAAGTCCACCAGCGAGACGACGTGGGCGGCGCCGACCCGGGTCCCGATCGACGCGGTCACCAGTACCGTTGATCATTTCGCGCCTGGAGTCGGGGTGGACCCATCGTCCTCCGGGGCGTCGGCCCGCGTCGCCTTGACGTACTACTTCTACCCGACCGCGAACTGCAGCGCCTCGACCTGCCAGCTCAACGTCGGCTACGTATCTTCGGTCAACGGCGGCACCAGTTGGAGCACCGCCACCCAGATCGCCGGCCCGATGAACCTGTCCTGGATACCCAACACCTCCCAGGGCCGCATGTTCGGCGACTACATCTCGACGTCGGTACGCGCCGGCGGCAACGCCTACCCCGTCGTGCCCGTTGGGCGCGCGCCCAGCGGCTCCACATTCGACCTCGCCATGTACGCACCGACCGGCGGGCTGACCATCACCGGCGGGACGGTCCGGTCGGCCGCGACGCCGACCCCGCTCGTCACGGACGCCGGGCCGGTACCGCAGTCGCTGAACTGAACCCCGCAACCGTCGGGGGCGCCACCCGCGGGTGACGCCCCCGACTGACACTGTGTGGCTCCCATGATCGGCAGGACAGGCCCTAGTACCCCGTGGCGCCGTCGATCCGTTCGCCGCCAAAATCGTGCCTAGCGCCGGCCCTAGTGCAGGCCCCAGAACAGGCCCATGTGGTACGCGGCGCAGACGCCCACATCGTGGGAGTACGTGCCGGTGTGGCCGCACTGTTCCGCCGACGGGGCGACTGGCTGTCCATGGGACATTCCGGTGATCAGATACGTCTCCACCGCCGCCCGGCCGGACCGATCGGTGTACACCTTGTGCGGGTAGCCGGCGACCGTGTCGGAGATGTCCGGCGTCTGATCGGCACCGTCCACGTTGGTCCATTGCTTCATCAACTCGGTCATGTTGGCAGGCGCCACCGTGGTGTCGGACGTTCCCTGCCACAGTGAGACCCGGGGCCCGGGCCCGTGGTACGTCGACGCGGCCCGCACCAGGTCGCCCCACTCCTTCGGCGAGCGGCTCACGCCGGGGTTCATGCAGGTGAACGCCTGGACCAGTGTGGTCGCGCACCGGAACGGTAGGCCCGCGACGACCCCGCCACCGGCGAAGACGTCCGGGTACGTGGCGAGCATGACGGCCGTCATCGCACCGCCGGCGGACAGCCCGGTGACGTAGACCCGGCTTGGGTTACCTCTGTACTCGGCGAGCATCCGGTCGACCATCTGCTTCACCGACAGCGCCTCGCCCTGGCCGCGGCTGGCGCTCGCCGGGTCATACCAGTTGAAGCAGCCACCGTTGGGCTTCTGGGGCAGCAGCAGCGCGACGCGCCACCGGTCGGCCAATTGCAGCCAGCCGCTCTCGTCGCCGTACTGGACGGCATTCTGGGTGCAGCCGTGCATCGCGACGACCACGGGCGCGCCCGCGGGCAGGCCGGCCGGCGCGTACCGGAACATCTGCAGGCCACCGGGGTTGGAGCCGAATCCGGTCTCCTCCGACGGAGTGCCGGCGTAGGACGGCTGAGCGGTGACGAGCAGCGTGGTGGCGACGCCCATCGCGACGGCACCGACAAGGTTAAGGAAACGACGTCGCAACATGGACGACCTCCCACATTCATGGATGAACCGTGGGCGAAGCGTAGGTCCGTGCGGTGGATGGTCGGTATGTCAGCACCAGCAATTTTGAACGGGGTTGATATGTTTCCTGCGGCTACCCGGCTACCCGGCCGCCCGGCAACCCGGCAACCCGGCCTGCCGGCGAATGGGCTTGAGTCTCCTGTAGGGGGAGGCGCGAGGGTGAGGGTATGGACGGCGAAACGCTCTACTCGATCGGTGACCTGGCCCGGCGGACCGGGCTGACGGTCAAGGCCATCCGGTTCTACTCCGACCGCGGGATCGTGCCACCGACTGACCGCAGCCCGACTGGCTACCGCCTCTACGGCATCGACGCCGTCGCACGCTTGGACCTCGTGCGGACGCTGCGCGACCTGGGACTGGACCTTCCCACGATCCGGAAGGTCGTGGACCGGGAGATCTCGCTTCCCGAGGTCGCCGCAGCGCACGCCGAAGCGCTGGCGGTGCAGATCCGAATGCTGCGCCTGCGGCGCGCGGTGATGACGGCGGTGGCCAAGCGCGGGTCCACCCCTGAGGAGATGGATCTCATGCACAAGCTGGCCAAGCTCTCCGAGGACGAACGTCGACGGTTGATCGGCGATTTCCTCGACACCGCGTTCGGCGGCCTGGACGCCAACCCTGAATTCGTGGGGATCATGCGCTCGATGACCCCGGAACTGCCCGACAACCCCGAGGCCGAGCAGGTCGAGGCGTGGGTGGAGTTGGCCGAACTGTCCCAGGACCCGGATTTTCGCGCCAGCGTGCGGCGGATGGCTGAGCACCATGCGGCCGACCGTGCCCAGGGCCAGATGGGCCTGCGCCGCGACCCCGCCGCAGCGGTCCGTGATCAGGCCGGCCCAGCCCTGGTAGCCGGCATGGATCCGGCCTCGCCCCAGGCCGATCCGGTCGTCGCGGCGGTTACCGCTCAGTACGCGCACGTCTCCGGCCACGCCGACGACGTCGACCTCCGGCGCCGGCTGTTGACCCGACTGGAGACCGCGAACGACCCCCGCAGAGAGCGGTACCTTCAGCTGCTCTCCGTGATCAACGGCTGGCCGGCCCCGGAGAGCCTGGCGCCGGCGCTCGACTGGTTCATCCAAGCCTTGCGTGCCCGAATACCGGAATAGTGGGCCGAGAGCGACCCGAGCAATGCCGGACCGGTTCACGTCATGCCACCTTCGCCTGGCCGCGTTCGACCAGTTTGAACACCATCACGAGCCCGGCATGCGTTCGAGGAGGACGCTCTCGGCCCTGGCAGTGGCGAGGCGGCCTCCCGTACGGCGGTGAACTCAGTCCTCGATCGCCGCGTACGCCGAGGTCCAGAAGTCATGGAACACGCGCGGGGGTTGCGGTGAGGTCATGGCGCGCTGGGTCAGCAGGACGCCCACCATGTCCTCCGCCGGATCGGTGTACGCCGAGGTGCCCAGGCCGCCGTTCCAACCGAACCGGCCGGGCCTGGTGGCCAGATCGTCCCGGCGCGAGTCGACCGCGACGCCGAATCCCCAGCCGCCCGACCCGAAGAACACCTCGTTGCCCGCCTTTTGCGCCGGCGTGAGGTGATCGGTGGTCATCAGTTCGACCGCCGGCCGGGACAGGATCCGGCCGCCGTCGTACCGGCCCTTGTTCAGCATCATCCGGCAGAAGGCCAGGTAGTCGTCGGCGGTCGAGACCAGGCCTGGGCCTCCGCCGCCGGAGGGGAAGGCCGGTGGGCGGCCCCACGCGCCGTGCCGCGGGTCGGCACGGCGCACCAGCGCGCCGGTCTGCGGGTCGGTGGCATAGGACACCGGCATCCGGTCGAGCTTTTCGGGCGGCAGGTGGAAGCCGGTGTCCTTCATCCCGAGCGGCTCGAAGATGCGTTCGCGCAGGAACTCGTCGAGCGGCCGGCCGGCGGCACGTGCGATCAGCACCCCGAGCACGTCCGCCCCGGTGTGGTACATCCAGGCCGCCCCTGGCTGGTGGACCAGCGGTAACGTACCGAGTCGCTTGATCCACTCATCGGGACCGCACGCAGGCCCGTCCGGGCCGGGATTGATCCCGGCCTCGTCCATCGCCCGCTGAATCGGGTAGCTGCCCGGGGGAGCCATCACCGCGCCGATCCCAAGCCGGAAGGTCAGCACGTCTCGCATGGTGATCGAACGCTCGGCGGGCACCGTGTCGTCGAGCGGGGCGTGGATGCGCCGCAGGACGCGGCGATCGGCCAACTCCGGGAGCAGGTCGTCCACCGGATCATCCAGACGCAGCCGGCACTCCTCAACCAGGATCATCGCCGCCGCGGCGGTGATCGCCTTGGTCATCGACGCGATGCGGAAGATCGTGTCGCGGCGCATCGGAGTGTCTCCGCCAGCCACCATCGTGCCGAACGCGGCCACGTGCGTCTCTCCGCGCCGATGGACCAATGCGACCAGGCCGGGCACGTCACCGCGCTCGACGGCCCAGGCCATCACCTCGCGCATGCGGTCGAGCCGTGCCTGGGACAGCCCTCCGCCACTCATCGGCCCGCTCCGCCATCGTCTAGAACGCTCATCGAGGCTCCTTGTTTCGATCTGGTTCTCGAAGG
>JAOPWA010000272.1 GCA_025965915.1 Dactylosporangium sp.
ATCGGCCTCGGCGCCCTCCTGACCGGACTCGCGGTCGTCTCCGGCGCCACCGCACTCGCCCTACGCCCGCGACGCATCACCGTCCCCGCCTCCCCCGAAGCACTCGAAAGCAAGCACCTGACCGCGCGCTGAACAGACCGCTACCCGGGAGAGGTCGGGCGCCCACGCCCGACCTCTCCGGCGAGCAGACCGACCCCGCCGAGCACGACGCCGCCAATAGCCAGGCAGACCGGATTTCAACCCACACATCGTGGGCAGGTCTAACAGGACCTCGCCGCCGATAGCCGCCGATGGACCCAATAGCCGCCGCCAATAGCCACCGCTATCGACCGCGCCGACCGATGGCCGGTGTCGCAAAGGAGAGCAGCATGCGAGTGAGCCGCGCCATCCCCCTATCGGCGAACGAGCTGGACCGCATCGACGCCTACTGGCGGGCCGCGAACTACCTGTCCGTCGGCCAGATCTACCTGATGGACAATCCGCTGCTGCGCGAGCCGCTGCGCCCGGAGCACGTCAAGCCGCGACTGCTGGGGCACTGGGGCACCACGCCGGGCCTGAACCTCCTGTACGCCCACCTCAACCGGATCATCGCGGCGCGCCGACGGGAGATGATCTACGTAACCGGGCCGGGCCACGGCGGCCCCGGTCTCGTGGCCAATACCTGGTTGGAAGGCACCTACAGCGAGATCTACCCATCCGTCGGCAAGGACGAGACCGGGATGCGGCGGCTGTTCAAGCAGTTCTCGTTCCCGGCGGCGTGCCCAGTCACGTCGCCGCGGAGACGCCCGGTTCGATCCACGAAGGCGGCGAGTTGGGCTACTCCCTCGCCCACGCGTACGGCGCGGTCCTGGATAACCCGAATCTCGTGGCCGCCTGCGTGATCGGTGACGGCGAGGCCGAGACCGGACCCCTGGCCACGGCGTGGCACTCCAACAAGTTCCTCGACCCCGTCGGCGACGGGGCCGTCCTGCCGATCCTGCACCTCAACGGGTACAAGATCGCCAACCCGACGGTGCTGGCACGCATCGGCGACGAGGAGCTGGACGCATTGCTGCGCGGGTACGGCTACCAGCCGTACCTGGTCGAAGGAGACGACTCGGCGGCCGTGCACCAGCAGTTGGCGGCGACCCTCGACGAGGTGTTCGACACGATCGCCGGCCTCCAGCACGGGGCGAGGGACGGCGGCGACACCGGCCGACCCCGCTGGCCAATGATCGTCTTCCGTACGCCCAAGGGCTGGACCGGGCCGAAAGAGGTCGACGGGCGACCGGTGGAAGGCACCTGGCGCGCCCACCAGGTACCGCTGCCGGCGGCGCGGAACGACGCGGCACACCTCGCTCAGCTCGAGGCGTGGATGCGCTCGTACCATCCGGAGGAACTGTTCACCCCGGAGGGCGCGCCGCTGCCCGAGGTCGTGGACTGGCTACCCGCCGGAGAACTACGGATGGGCGCCAACCCGCACGCCAACGGCGGTCGACTCACCCGCGACCTGGAGTTGCCGGACTTCACCGAGTATGGCGTCAAGGTGTCCGCCGCCGGCGAGACGGTATCCGAGCCGACCCGGGTGCTGGGCACCTGGCTGCGCGACGTGATCAAAGCCAACGCCGCGAACCGCAACTTCCGGCTCGTCGGCCCCGACGAGACCGAGTCGAACCGGCTCGGCGCCGTGCTCGAGGTGACGGACAAGGTGTGGCGCGGGCGTATCGACGAGGTCGACGTCCACTTGGGACCGTCGGGACGGGTCATGGAGATTCTGTCCGAACACACCTGCCAGGGCTGGCTGGAGGGGTACCTGCTGACCGGCCGCCATGGGCTGTTCAGCTGCTACGAGGCGTTCACCCACATCGTCGACTCGATGGTCAACCAGCACGCCAAGTGGCTCAAGGTCAGCCGGGGTCTGCGCTGGCGGATGCCCATCCCGTCGCTGAACTACCTGCTCACCTCACACGTGTGGCAGCAGGACCACAACGGCTTCTCCCACCAAGACCCCGGCTTCATCGACCACGTCGTCAACAAGAAGGCCGACGTCATCCGGGTCTACCTGCCACCGGACACCAACACCCTGCTGTCGGTGGCCGACCACTGCCTGCGCAGCCGCCACTACATCAACGTGATCGTCGCCGGCAAGCAGCCGCAGCCGACCTGGCTCGACGTCGACGCCGCCGCCCTGCACTGCGCTCGCGGCCTGGGCATCTGGGACTGGGCCAGCAATGACGACGGCGACCCGGAGGTGGTCCTCGCTGCGGCCGGCGACGTACCCACCCGCGAGGTGCTCGCCGCCACCGATCTGCTCCGCCAGCACCTGCCTGACCTGCGGGTACGGGTGGTCAACATCGTCGACCTCATGCGCCTGCAACCGGCCAGCGAACATCCGCACGGCCTGCCAGACGCCGAGTTCGACGCCATCTTCACCACCGACCGGCCGATCATCTTCGCCTACCACGGCTACCCGACGCTCATCCACCGCCTGACCTACCGCCGCCACGGCCACGAGCACCTGCACGTGCGCGGATACAAAGAGGAGGGAACCACAACCACACCGTTCGACATGCTCGTCCTCAACGACATGGACCGCTACCACCTCGTCATGGATGTCATCGACCGGGTACCCGGCCTCGCCCGACGCGCCGCCACCCTGCGCCAGCACATGGCCGACAAGCGCGTACAACACCGCGAGTACATCCGGTGCACCGGGGAAGACCTCCCCGAGGTCCGCGACTGGCGCTGGCCGGCGTCATGATTCTGGTCCTCAACTGTGGCTCGTCCTCAGTGAAGTATGGGCTGTTCGACGGCTCGTCAGAACTGGCTTCGGGCAAGCTGGAGCGCATCGGCGAGCCCGGCTCGCCGATCGCCGACCACGAGGCGGCACTCGAACAGGTCACCCGGGATCTCGGGTTGGCCTCGCTCCCCCTCGACGCCATCGGGCACCGGGTAGTGCACGGCGGCGCCCGCTTCCTGGCGCCCACCCTGATCGACGACGACGTGACCGCCGAACTCCGCGCGCTGGCCCCGCTGGCGCCGCTGCACAACCCGGCCAACCTCGAAGGCATCGAACTGGCGCGGCGGCTGCGCCCCGACGTGCCGCACCTGGCCGTGTTCGACACCGCGTTCCACGCCACCCTGCCGGACGCCGCCGCCACCTATGCGCTCGACCGGTCGATTGCCGCGCGATACGGGATCCGCCGCTACGGCTTCCACGGCA
>JAOPWA010000341.1 GCA_025965915.1 Dactylosporangium sp.
AAATGCCGGACCAGGGCCACGATGCCGGTGACCACAAGCCCCCAGAACAGCAGCGAGTTGACGGTCATGAACACGTATCCCCAGCCGCCCATGCCGTTCCAGTACATCATGGTCATCTCCTCCTCGCCGAGCATCGGGTCAACCGGCGCCTTGTCGCCGCATGCCTGAATTTCCGGTCACCTTCACTGTGCGCCTGCCTCAGCCCCACGCTGAGAGCTCACCGTCCTGACAGGACGGGTCGAAGGTCACGTGCCCGCAGGTAGACGTCGACCTCAACGGCGTGTACGCGGGTGCCCATGCCCACGTGACCAGCCTGCGTGAAGCGGTAGACCTGATGCAGGACCGGCTGCGCACCCGGTTGGCCCGCAACACCCGCCGGTGAGGACGGCCGGTCTCCGCCAAGCGGGGCCGGATGTTCCGACGGTTCGGGTCGTCGGCCGCTGCCGGGTCGAAGGCGGGATGGGGAGGGTTACCCGGACACGATTCGAGGGAAGGATCCGACGATGGCAACGAAGGCAAGTGGGCCGATCGTGGTCGGTGTCGACGGCTCGCCGCCGTCATACCGGGCGCTGGACTGGTCGCTGACCGAGGCTCGACGGCGCCAGGCGCCGCTTCGCCTGGTCCACGCCGCCGACCCGTTCGACTACACCGGTGGGGGCATCGCCGCCCAGCAGGCCGCAGCCGAAGAGACCACGGCCAAGGCCGCAACGTACGTCGGTGCCGCCGCTCCCGACATCGAACTCGCGGCGGAGACCGTGCGCGGTAACCCGGCTGGCAGTCTCGTCGACGAGTCGAGCAGAGCGGCGATGGTGGTGGTCGGCAACTGCGGATTCGGGGGTTTCCCTGGCCTGCTCGTCGGCTCGGTCGCAGTACAGGTCGCCGCACACGCCCGCTGCCCGGTGATCGTGGTCCGTCCGCACGTCGAGCCAGCGCCGGCAGACGGCCGGCAGCCGGAGGGCGCGGGGAGTGTCGTCGTGGGTGTGGACGGCTCAAGGCTGTCCGAAACCGCCATCGAGTTCGCCTTCGCCGAAGCCGCCTTGCGGGGTGTCGGCGTGACGGCGGTGCATGCCTGGTCCTACCCGCTCGTCCCTAACACCGGCAACGCGGACCGGCCGGTCGGGGCGCCGGGTGCACCGGCGGGCGGCGCGCTTCACCAGCCGCGATTGAGATCATCCGGCCAGGACCTTGACAGCGGCTGCGAGTTCGGCCAGGACCCTCGTCGCGTCGGCGAAGTACATCCCCGTCTTCGGGTCGCTGTAGAGCCCGTTGTCGATTCCGGCGTACCCGTGCCGTCGCCGGTGCCGAAGCCGCCCACGCCGAGGCGACGGGCGACCGGGTCATGAGCCTAAGGGCACCGATGGGAAGGGACGAAAGTCAGTCACGGTAGGTGGGCCAGCGTTTCCGCGAGGTCGTCGTGCCGGTAGGTCAACCGGTCGATCACGTCGATGACGCCGTCGACGCGCTGGGCCTGGCGCACCACGGTCTCCACCGAGGACCTGTGCTCCATCTGGCCGGTCAGCGTGACCATACCCTGATTCGCCTCGGCACTCACCTGGCACGTTTCGGCCACGGACAGGTGGCGCAGCGCCTGCAGTACGTCGGCGCGGATTTCCGCGTCCGGACGCAGGAAAACCTTCAACAGGTCGCTTCGGGTCACGATGCCCACCAGCCGGGCCGCCAGGTTGACCACCGGGAGCCGCTTGATCCCGGCCGAGGCCATCAGCCTGGCCGCCGTGACGACCGGAGTATTCGCCATCACCGTCACCGGCGGAGCAGTCATCAGATCGCGTGCCAGTTCGCCGCCGGCCTTTTCTCGCGCCAGCCGGATGCGGCGCCCTTCGAAAAGCCGAGGGTGCTTCGCCTTGCCGGTGAACTCCATCTTGGTCAGCAGGTCGGTCTCGGAAACCACGCCGACGACCACGTTGTGCCGGTCCACCACCGGCAGACCGCTGACCTTACGCGCCTCCAACGCGTCGACGATCTCCCGAAACGGCGCGTCTTCCCGCACCGCCACCACTGGGGTGGTCATCACGTTGTTCACTGTCCACCGACTCATGGCGGACCTCCTTTTCGGGTTCACCGCGACGCTATCGGCGCTTCATTGGTCGCCATCAGAGTCGACCGGCCCGCAGATGCCCGGACCTTCGCCACCGTTCGTGTTCTGCCAACGCGGTCGGACGTTGGTGCCAGCACATTCACTGCTGTCACCCCGGTCTACCGACATGAACGTCGCCGCCAGCGCGCGGGCCGTTCGGCCCTGAACAGCCTCGACGCGACACAGCAGGGTCGGTGACGAGTCCAAGGTCGGGAGGCGACCGATGTCACGTCTCGTATCAAGGCCGGCCGGCAACCGACGGTTCCCACTGCGGGGGACGCTGCTCGGCTTGGAGCTGTTCATCGGAGGATGGGCGGTGTACGGCGCGGTCATGCTGGCCACCGACGCGTGGCACCTGCCGGTCGCCGACCTGGCTCCACTCCCCCTGCATAGTTGGGTGCTGCCCGGCGTGGGACTGCTGCTCGTAGTAGCTGTCCCGATGCTCGTCGCCGCTGCGCTGCAGTGGCGGCATGCCCGACGTGCGGCGGGCGCGTCCCTGGCTGCCGGTGTGCTCCTCGTCAGCTGGATCGCGGTTCAGGTAGCGGTCATCGGACCGCAGATGTGGCTGCAGCCGCTGATGTTGGTTGCCGGCCTGGCGACCGCCGCGCTGGCATGGTGGGGGCGCCCCGAATAGTCCCGTCCACCGACGGGCGAAGGAACATCCAGCTCGGGCCGTTGGACCCTCCCGACGTCAAGCGGCAGCGATGAAGCTCTGGGCATGGCTGATATGAAGAACGACGGACGGATCGTGGTCGGAATCGACGGGTCGGAGTCGTCCAAACACGCGTTGCGGTGGGCCATCCGGCAGGCCGAACTGACCGGCGCCTCGGTCGATGCGCTCAACGCGTGGGAGATCCCGCTATACGCCGGCGTAGCACCGATGATTGAGACCGGCGCGGACATCGACGCGCTGACGAAGGCCGGCGAGCAGGTGCTGACCGAGACCCTCGCCGAGGTCGCCGGCGACCATCCCCCAGCCGTGATCCGTACCCGGGTCGTCCAGGGACATCCCGCGCTTGCGTTGCTGCAGGCGGCCGAGGGTGCCGAACTGTTGGTACTGGGCTGCCGAGGGTACGGCGGATTCGTGGGCACCCTGCTCGGGTCGGTCAGCCAGTACTGCGTGCTGCACGCCGCCTGCCCGGTCGTGGTCATCCGCGAGCCCCACAAGTGAGAGACCACGCGGTCGGCAACACCCAAGGGACGGAAAGGCGGTTGTGATGACGGTACTGATCACCGCGGCGAGCAGACACGGTTCCACCATCGAGATCGCGCAGGCCATCGGTCGAGTGCTTCAAGAGCGCGGATTAGCAGTGGACGTGCGGGAAGCCGCGACGGTGACGATGGTGGACGCCTACGAAGCGGTCGTGCTGGGTAGCGCCGTCTACATGGGAGCCTGGCTCAAGGCGGCCCGTGGGCTGGCCGAGTCGGAGGCGACCGCGTTGGCGCAACGGCCGGTCTGGCTGTTCTCCAGCGGACCGATCGGCGATCCACCAAGACCGGATGAGCAACCGGTGGACGTCGCAGCCATGATCGAGGAAACCAAGGCGCGTGAGCATCGGATATTCGCTGGCAGGCTCGACAGGCACCGGCTGAACCTTCGGGAAAAAACGATAGCGCTGGCTCTACGGGCACCACTGGGCGACTTCCGCGACTGGGCGGCGATCGAAGCCTGGGCCGCCACGATCGCGGATACGCTGCAGCCACTGGGAGACAGATCAGCTGAGCCTGCCGGCCAACCGTGATCCAAGGTAGACCGGGTGAGCGGGGCAAGCGCTCCACTCACCCGGCCATCACTCTCACCAGCGGCTCCAACCCCAATCACCTGTCACCGCGCTTTACCTGTCGGCGAATGGTGCCGGGACGCTGTCCGGTACCCACGCAGTGTTATCCGGTGGGACCGATGTGCTGGGTGTGGTGGTCAGCGGTGCCTGCCAGCGTCGAACTGCTGGCATAACTGGTCGAGTTGGGCGATCGCCGAGCACGTCACCTCCTGCACTGGGCGGTCCCCGTCCACGCTCACCAGCGTCTCGCGCCGCGCATAGTAATCGAGTAGGGGCGACGTGGATTCGTTGAACACCTGGAGCCGGTGGTTGATTACCTCCTCGGTGTCATCGGTGCGACCGGCCTGCCTGCCTCGAGCAAGCAGCCGGCGGATCAGCTCTTCCCGGGACACCGTGAGGTGCAGGGCGATGCGCACAGAGGCTCCGAGGCTTTTCGCGACGAGGTAGGCCGCCTCGGCCTGTTCGACGGTGCGAGGGAAGCCGTCTAGGACGTAGCCGGCGCGTTTGCTGGCCGCTTCGACGGGCTTACGCAGAATGTCCATCACGATGCCGTCCGGTACGAGGTCACCCTGGTTGATGCACTGCTCGACGGCACGTCCGATGGAGGTGCCGTCGGCGACGTGTCGGCGCAACAGGTCACCGCTGGAGATGTGCTCGAGACCGTAGTGCTCGGCAATCCGGACGGCTTGGGTGCCTTTGCCGCTGCCCGGTGGGCCGATTAACAGGAGTCGCATGGGAAAGCTCCGGAGGGTTGCGCGGATTGATAGCCGCGAGGTTGTGTAACTGTTGTGCTCACCAGGTCAGCCAATCCCGTCTGCGGCGGGTACCTCACCGCAGGACATGGTGGGGTTGAGGACGTGGTTGCGGGCGTGCTTGATAGCGGTAGGGGTGTCTGGGAATACCAGACCATCGCGGCGGAGTTGTTCGGCGACGCCGAGGGTGGTCAGGATCTGGTCGTGGCCGGGGGCGATACCGGATAGCAGGACGGTGATACCGCGTCGTTGCAGGCGGGTGATGGCGTCGCCAAGGACGTGCGCGCCGGTAGCGTCGATGGTCGACACGCGGGACATGCGCAGGATGACCACGCGTACGTCGGCGATGTCGGACAGTTCCAGTAGGAAATTGTGGGCGGCGGCGAAGAACAGGGGGCCGTCGAGACGGTAGGCCACGATGTGTTCGGCGAGGAGGGCGTGTTCCTCGGCGCTGTGGTCGCCGGCCTCCAGCGGGACCTGTTCCAGGCGGGCCGATCGGGCCACCGCCCGCAGCGCGAGGACCATTGCCACGCCGATACCGACGGCGACCGCGGTGACCAGGTCGAACGCGACGGTCACGGCGAAGGTGAGCACCAGCACGAGGGCGTCGCCGCGGGTGGCGCGGGCCAGGGCCCGCAGCGATCCGACCTCGACCATGCGCACCGTGGTTGCCAACAGGACCCCGGCCAGCGCGGCGAGCGGGATGCGGCTGACCAGCGGCGCGGCGGCCAGCACGATCGTCGCGAGGGCGATGGCGTGGGTCAGTGAGGCGAGTTTCGAGCTGGCGCCGGCGCGCACGTTGACCGCGGTGCGAGCGATCGCCGCGGTGGCGGGGATCCCACCGAACAGCGGTGCGGCGAGGTTGGCCAACCCCTGACCGAACAGTTCCCGGTCGGGGTCGTGCTGTTCGTTGACGCTCATCGCATCGGCGACGGTGGCCGATAGCAGGCTTTCCAGCGCGGCGAGGGCGGCCACCGCCAGAGTGGAGGGCAGCAGCACACCGACGGTGTGCAGGTCGAGGAAGCCCAGCGACGGCGTGGGCAGCCTGGCTGGTAGGGCACCGATGCGAGCCAGGTCGACCGGAGTGGTCTCGGCCAGGATCGTCGCGGCGGACACACCAATCAGGGAGAACGGCAGGCCGGGTCGCCAGCGGGCACCCAGCAGCATCAGCACAGCGACGCCGAGCGCCATCGCCGTCGGGGCCGGGTGAGGGTGGGAGGCGAAGCGGGTCACGGCGTTGGCGGCCACCGCCCACACCTTGTCGCCGTGCGCGTCGATCACGCCGAGAGCGGCGGGTACCTGCTGAAGGGCGATGACCACGGCGATCCCGGCGGTGAACCCTTCGATCACCGGGGTGGGTAGGTAGCGCACGTAGCGGCCCAACCGCGCCACCGCCAAAGCGATCAGCACCACGCCGGCCATCCAGCCGACCATGAGCACCCCGGTGGCGCCGAAGCGCTGGACCACCGGCACCAGCACCACCGTCATCGCCCCGGTCGGCCCGGACACCTGCAGGTTCGACCCTCCGAATACAGCTGCGACCGCACCGGCCACCACGGCGGTGAGTAGCCCGGCCTGCGCACCGAGCCCGGAGGTAACCCCGAATGCCAACGCCAGCGGCAACGCCACCACGGCCACCGTCAACCCGGCCAGCATGTCGCGGCGCGGTGAGCGGCGCACCGCCGCCCAGTCCGAAGCCCGTGGCAGCAGTCCCGCCACCCGCGACGACACCAGCCCAGACGCCTGGCTGATGCTCACCGGTCCTGCCCGCCGGCACGCAACTCCGCCAGCAGCTCATCGCGGTCGGTCAGCACCTCGGTCAGGATCCGACGGGCCGCAGCCAGCAGCGCCGCCACGTCCGCAGTGCTCAACGCGTACACCACCAACGTGCCTTCCCGCGATGAGGTCACCATCCCGGCCCGGCGCAGCACCGCCAGCTGCTGCGACAGGCTGGACGCCTCCACATCGATGTCTTTCAGCAGATCCCGCACCGGCTTCGGCCCGTCCTGCAGCAACTCCAGCACCCGGATCCGCACCGGATGCCCCAACGTGCGGAACAGCTCCGCCTTGGCCTGATATAGCGGCACCGACACGCTCACACCACCTCCCCGACCGGCGCACCGGCCACCTACACGCCGACGCCGTGGTCGCCCGCCACCCACAGTGGATAGGCCAGTCGCGCAACGTCATAGCGAATCCGCCCACGCCTGCCCCACCATCGATCTCCCGACTTGCTTACTTTAACAGTTGCACAATCTTTCAAGCGTTGGGGCGACTGGGCGCCGGCCGCGGATGCCGCGCCGGGGCTCACGGTCCTGTCACACCGGCCCGAAGGTCTCCTGGCGTGGTAGGGCCGACGTGACGGACGGGCTCGAACGCGCAGGCGGGACCTAGTGACTCTCAGGCAACAGGCAGCAGAGCCACCGGGCGTCTCCAGCTGGGACATTCGCCCTCATTGGACAGAACAAAGGTGGCTGTCCCAGCGACGACAAGGCACGACAACCTGGATAGGTCCGAAGTTCGAGACAAGACGAGAGCCAGCCGGATAGACCTCCCAGTGCGGCCCTGCTTCAACGAATCCGTGCTCGTCGAGCCATGCCTCGATGTCGTCGTAGACGGCGTCCAGTGACCCGGCGCTTCCCACCCGGGTCGCCACCGCCACCGTGCCGCCGGGCAGGCCCGACGCTGTCGCGGTGGTATCGCCGACGATCG
Source organism: Dactylosporangium sp. (assembly GCA_025965915.1). Lineage (GTDB taxonomy): Bacteria > Actinomycetota > Actinomycetes > Mycobacteriales > Micromonosporaceae > Planosporangium. The sequence continues at coordinate 7,341 of JAOPWA010000341.1, forward strand.
CATGGCGGACCGGGAAACCGGCCTCGACCTCCACCAGGTCTTCGTGGAAGGTATATCGGGCGAACGCCGGCCCCGTTCGGCTCACCTTCTGCTGGTTCAGTGCGGCGGCCAGCCGCCGGTAGGCTCCGCCCAGCCACCCGATGATCGCATCGGGGCGCATCGTCGCTCGTACCACAGCGGTGGGACCGGCCTGCCGTTCGACGAGCCGAATCGTCGACGACGTTCCTGATGGGGTACGCGGGCCGCCCTCACAGAGACTTCCCTTCGGGCGGACTGCCGCTCCAAGCTGCGATGGTGCCAGGTCCAGCACGTGCACCGCCC
>JAOPWA010000372.1 GCA_025965915.1 Dactylosporangium sp.
GCCGAGGCCGAGCAGTTCGCCTTGGAAGCGCTGGTAGCCCCAGCCGGGAATGACTCGGGCCATCTGCTCGACCAGAGAGACGATGGCCGGGTCGGCAGGCGGGCGTCCCGGCCTGTTCGGGAAGGTCCAGTGGCGGGCGACCAGCCGCCGATGCCAACGCAGGACCGTGGCCGGGGTGACCAGCCGGTGCGCCGTCAACGCCCGGGGCAGGAGCCTGATCAGCGCGGCGAGCATGGCCCGATCGGCCCAGTCCAGCTGCGGCTTCGGGTTCTGCCGGCGAAGGACCGCGTTCTCGTGACAAAGAACCAAGATTTCCACGTCTTTGGCCGTGCTGGTGCGGGCGAGGAGAGCGAGCCAGCCGGCGATGCGGCAGAACACAAGGTAGATCAGGCGCAGCGACACACGTAACGATAATGCCCGACGGCATGGCCGAGCGCCGCATCTGGCCAGGTCAACCACGGTGACGGGGTTTTGGAACCCCGCAGGGGTCGCGCGGGTCCGCAGGTTCGTCGCGCGACGCTCCATACAGGAGCGGCGAAACGATCTTGTGCTCCCCATTTGCTCCCCACGTAAGGGACACAATGCGGAACGCCCGTTACCGGAACTCCGGTAACGGGCGTTTGACCTGCATAAATGCTGGTGGGCGATACTGGGATCGAACCAGTGACCTCTTCGGTGTGAACGAAGCGCTCTCCCGCTGAGCTAATCGCCCGGGCGAGGTACGACTGTACCTGATCCTTCCGGCCGCCCGCATTCCCGGGGTACTGGCGTGTCAGCGCGCCTCATCCGCGTCGGACGTGAGCCCCTGGTCCGGCCCCGAAGATGCGCTCGATCGGGTCGAAGCCGAAGCCTTGCTTGATCGAAATCCACAGCGCCGCGGCGGCGACCGCTAACAGCGCCAAGAGCATGGGTACCCGGACCAGCCAGTGCTGGCCGCGTTGCCATGCATTCCACCGGTACAACTGCTCCGTGGTGAACCGCATTAGATGCCTGGCCCACACGAATTCGATCGCCCAGATGGCAATGCCGCTGAGCACGATCAGCCAGCCGGGGCCGGGGAGTGGAATGAGCACCAGACCGAGCGCCACGACGACGAGGCCCAGCAGTCCGACCAGCGTCCGGAACAGCGCCTGCCCGCCCGGCTGCGAGTAGAACCAGAGGCGGATAAGTCCGACCCTTCTGGTCAAGAAGCTTTTGGTAGGAGGTGTACCGGGAGGTGGCCGTTCGTCGGAATCGGACCCCTCCATTTCCGCACTCCCTGTCCGAACGTACCCGTCACCGACGGCTCCACCGAGCGTTACCACAAGCGAGTCGACGTCTGAACGATCCCGGCGCCGAGTGGGTCCGAAAAACCTGAGACGAACAAGACATGCTACTTCTTTCCATTCATTTCAGGGGTTAAACGGGTCTACTACATCCCACTACGGGGTGAGATCAGCGGATGACGGAACGTAATAGCAGCTATCGGCTGACCATGGGAGAGGCGGGGCAAGATCGCCCCGCAGCGGTGCCGGGGGGAGTACGACACATGAGTGCCATTCGACCGACCAGTGTCGAGGTCGAGACGTCATTGCGATTGGTCGCACCGGACGAGACGGCGTTGCCGGTTCGGGCCAGCCTTCGCTTTGATCCGGAAGACCCGTACGCGGTCCACGTGCTCTTTCACGCGGAGTCCGCGGCAGGCGAGCCGGTGGGCTGGTCTTTCGCGCGGGAACTGCTGGTGACCGGGCTCGACGAGCCGGCCGGCATCGGCGACGTGCGGGTGTGGCCATGGGCCAACACGCGAGGCGATTTCGTCGCGCTCGCACTGTCGTCGCCCGACGGTAACGCCCTGTTCGAGGTGCCACGTAGCGTGCTCGTCCGTTTCCTGCGTCGCACGTACATCGCTGTCCCGCGGGGCCGCGAAAGCGAGCACCTCGACGTGGACGCGGCTATCAGCCGGCTGCTGGCCGACCATTGATTCGGATGTCCGGCGCGATGATCGCGCCGGACACCACTAGTGCGCCGCCGCACGTGTCGCGGCCGGATCGACGGGTACATCGTGAGCATGCCCAAGCGATTCGACGCCGTCGCGGCGATCCTCGCCAGCCCCGCCGCCCACGTCACCGGGGCCTCGCACGTCTCAGCCGGCGGAATGCTTCTCATGGCACCCCAGGCCGGCTCCCACCTGCAAAGCGACGACTGGCGCAACGGTTGACCGTGCAACGGCCGTCACGGGTGCCTTCCAGATAAGGGGAAGGAGGATCGCCCGGAGGTTACAGGCGATATTCATGAGCGTTTTCAGCCGTATCGCCGGTCGGGTGTTCGGTCTGCCGGCACCTCGCACCCGGCGGGTACGCGCCCACCGGGGTCTCGCCGTCCTGATGCGCGACGGGGTGGTGCTGAAGGCCGACCGTTTCGCCCCGCACCTGCCGACGGCGCCGACTGTCCTGATTCGGACCCCGTACGGGCGGGGGTTCCAGCTCCGGGTACTCGCCAGAACCATTGCAGGGCAAGGGTTCCACGTCGTGATCCAGTCCTGCCGGGGCACCCACGACTCCGGCGGCGTATTCGAGCCGATGCGCCATGAGCGCGACGACGGGCTCGACACCGTCGAGTGGCTGCGCGGGCAGCCGTGGTACTCCGGTGAGCTGTGCACCTTCGGCCCGAGCTACGTCGGTTTCGTGCAGTGGGCTCTCGCCGCGGAAGCCGGCCCCGACCTCAAGGCGATGGCCACCATCGTGACGGCCGCCGACTTCCGCGACTCCACGTACGCCGGCGGTGCCTTCTCCCTCGACGCCGTGCTCACCTGGGCGGCGCTGCTCAGTGCGCAGCGCGGCCCGCGCCTGGCGAACTTCGTGGAGCTGCGCCGCGGGCAGCCGAAGCTTCGGCGGGGCCTGGCGCACCTGCCGCTGCGCGAGGCAGATCTGGTCGCCACCGGCGAAGAGATCGCGTTCCTGCGGGACTGGCTGGCGCAGCCGGGCGCGGAGTACTGGGACGAGCGTGGCCACTCGACTCGCCGTGCCGACGTCACGGCGCCGGTACTGATGGTCGGAGGCTGGCAGGACATCTTCCTGCCCTGGCAGCTCGATGACTACGCGGTACTACGGGCCGCCGGCGCACGGCCGCGGCTCACCATCGGACCGTGGACGCACGGCAGCTTCGGGCTGGTCTGCCACTCGGTTACCGAGTCGGTCGCCTGGTTTCACGCGCACACCGGGGACGGGGTGGTGCGACCGCAGGAGGCGGCGGTCCGCGTACACGTGGGTGGCGCCGACGTGTGGTGGGAGTTCGACGACTGGCCGCCCGCTGACACCCGTACCCGGGATTGGTTCCTGTCGCCCGAGGGGGGTCTCGGGGCACGACCCTCGCGACCGGGCGCGGCGCCGGCTCGCTTCCACTATGACCCGGCCGACCCCACGCCGGCGGTCGGCGGGCCACGACTGGTCGCCAACGGCGCGGGCAGTCTGGACAACCGCGACCTGGAGGCTCGAGCGGACGTGCTGACGTTCACCAGCGCTCCGCTGCGGCAGCCGGTGACGGCCCTGGGGCCGGTGGAGGCGACGATCCACGTGCGCACCAGTGCAGAGCATTTCGACGTGTTCGTACGGCTGTGCGACGTCACACCGGACGGGCGGTCGTTGAACGTATGCGACGGTCTGGTCCGGGTCGCGCCCGGCCGGTTCCCGGCCGGTGACTCCGGGGTCCGCGCGGTGCGTGTCGAGATGTGGCCGACGGCCCATCAGTTCCGGTCCGGCCACCGCGTTCGGGTCCAGGTCAGTGGGGGAGCGCATCCCCGATTCGCCAGGAACACGGGTACGGGTGAGCCGCTCGCGACGGCGACCCGGCTGCTGCCGGTCGACGTCGAGGTGTTCGCCGATCCCCGGTACCCGTCGGCCCTGCATCTGGTGGAGACGCGTAGGTGAGCGGTTTGACGGCGACGGGCCGCGTCGGAGACTTCCGACGCGGCCCGTGGACCCTAGCTCGTCGTTACGGGGTCGGCCGGCCGACGTCGCCCCGCCAGGCACCCGTCTCCTGCCCCCGTGACTCGATGTAGGCGCGGAACCGCTTCATGTCGCCCTTGACCCGCAGGTCCACAATGCCGGTCTTGGCGCCCACCTGCTCGACGAGACCGTCCGGGTCGATCTCCATCTGTGCGGTGACGCGGGTGTGCTTTTCGTCGAGGCGGTGGAACGTCACCACGCCGGCGTGGCGCGGCCCGTCGAGGGAGTTCCACGCGACCCGCTCGTCCGGATGCTGCTCGGTGATCTCGGCGTCGAACTCACGGTGGACACCGGCGACGTCGACCACCCAGTGCAGGTGGGTGTCGTCGAGCTGACGAACCTCCGTCACGCCCTCCATGAACTGCGGGAACTGCTCGAACATCGTCCACTGGTTGTAGGCGGTACGCACCGGTACCGCAACGTCGACGGATTCCACAACTGTACTCATGCCTACTCCTCTCACACGTCTGCTCTGCTCAATTCGCTACCCGATTTCCCGTTAGTGCAAACTCGTCAATGGACACCCTTGTCCGTGGCGGTGAGCGAGCCTAGGCTGCCGTGGGCGATGCGCTCGTGCCCTTAGGAGACGACCGGGGAGAGTCGCCCGGACGCCCCCCCGACGTCGCCCAATAGGCCGCTATGGGCTGCTCACGGGGCCATACGTGGGAGTCGAGACCAGTTGGGCGGACAGGAGTACGGAGGCCGACAGGCGTACCTCGTTGGGAGTGATCCCATCCGCCGATCTCGTTACCTCCATATGAACCACAGGTGACAATCGTCGCTGCGCATCGCGCACAACTTGTCCATCGGCTCAACGGCCGAAGATGACCTAATCGCATAGGTCGTCATCGATCTCCGGTGTCCACTTTGTCGTGGCTGCTGGCTACGAAAGGGGCTCTCGTGGCGGAGGTTCACCACTTCGCGTTCGGGTGGATCAACCCGACTCTGTCGTACGTACTGTCGTTTCTCGGATGTCTGCTCGGCCTCGTACTCGCGACGCGCGCGCGGGATGTGACCGGCGCCAGCCGGGTCAGATGGCTCACGCTGGCGGCCGTAGCCATCGGCGGCACCGGCATCTGGCTCATGCACTTCATGGCGATGGTCGGTTTCGACGTCCCGTCCACAGTGGTGCGTTACGACCTGCCGATGACGCTGGCGAGCGTGTTCCTCGCCGTCGTGATCGTCGCTATCGGGCTGTTCATCGTCGGTATGGGCAGCCCCAAGGTGTGGAAGCTTCTCATCGGCGGCCCGGTCACCGGCATCGGGGTCGCAGCCATGCACTACACCGGCATGGCCGCCATGCGCACGGGTGGCGTCATCTCGTTCGAACCCACCAAGGTCGCCCTGTCAGTGGTCATCGCGGTTGTCGCGGCGACCGTCGCGCTGTGGTTCGCCCTGGTCATTCGCGGCGCGTCCGCCACCGTCGGCGCCGCCCTGCTGATGGCCGCAGCGGTCTGCACCATGCACTACACCGGCATGTCGGCGATCCGGGTCAGGCTCGCTCCGGAGACCACGACGATCGAGGGCGTAGCCCCCTTCGTGCTGCTCATGCCGATCAGCATTCTGGCCTGTGTCGTCATCACCGCCCTCGCGTACGCGACCGTGGGGCTTACAGTGCAGATGGAGAACGAGCGGGAGGATGAGGCTGCGGCCGACAAGGTCGCCGAGCGGCTCGCCGGCCGGCCACAGAGCGCCGCCATGCTGCGACCGCGACTCACGCGGCACCTGTAGACGCGCCGACCGACCGTGGCCCGGAAGGGCTCGTGGCGAGGTCACGAGCCCTTCCGGGGCCACGCGTCAGCTGGTCACATCCCGTCCCGAGAAGCGGGCCCAGGCGGCCGTCCAGAAGACCAGCGCGTACGCCGCGGCGACCAGCAAGCCCTGCCCGATGCCCGACCATGACACCGGATCCCGCAGCAGATCGCCGTAGCCCATCCAGTAGTGCGTCAACAGGTACGGATGCAGCCAGCTCACCTGGGGGATCGAGTCCAGGATGAAGCTGAGCACGGTGACCATCACGATCGCGACGGTGGCACCGATCGGCTGTTCCGTCAGCGTCGACACGAACAACCCGATCGACCCCAGTGCTGCCAGGCCACACGCGATGTAGGCGCAGACGGCGAGCAGTCGCAGCACGGCTTCCCCAAACGGCACCTGGGTGCCCGACAGCATCGTCACCGGGCCGCCACCGAAGAGCACCAGACCCAGTACCGCGCCGACCGCGGCGACCAGCAGGGTCGCGGCGACCGCGAAGATCACGATCGTCGCGTACTTGACCGCGAGCAAACGGGTGCGGTCGACCGGGACGGTCAGAAGGTAGCGCAGCGTACCCAGGTTGGCCTCGCCGGCGATCGCGTCGGCGGAGATCGCCGCCACCGCCAGCGGCAGGAACAGCGGTAGCTCTACGGTGAGCGCGGCGAGCGCCACGAACAGGCCGTTGCTGGTGATCGAGGCGAAGAAGTTCGGGCCGTCACTTCCTCCGCCACCCGGCGGTGAGATCTTGACCGCGATCGCGATCAGGGCGGGCACGGCCGCGAGTACCGCCAGACCCGCCCAGTTTCGGCGTCGCCCGAATATCAGCCACAGTTCCGAGCACAGCAGCCGGGAACTGAAGCGGCGCGTCCGCGGTGCGGCCGGCTCTACGGCTGGCGCCTCAGCCACTGACATCGAAGCCCTCCCCGGTCAGGGACACGAACATCTCCTCCAGATCGGGGGCAACGACGGCGAATCCGCGTACCGGCACGCCCTCGTGCACCAGCGCGGCGACGATCTTCTCCGGGGCGGCCCGGCCGAGGACCGCGGAGATCCTGTCCGCCGCCTCGTCCACCTCCGACAAGCCCAGCTCACGCAGTACCCGTGCCGCGTCCCCCGGACGGTCGGTCTCCACCCGTACCCGGGGAGCCGCCCCGGCGCGCAACTCCGCCAGTGGAGCCTGCGCGACGAGTCGACCCAGGTGCATCACGCCGACATGGGTGCAGATCTGCTCAACTTCGCTGAGCAGGTGCGTCGAGAGCAGGATCGTCGCGCCCTCGGCGGCCAGATGGGTGATCAGGTTGCGGACCTCGCGGGTGCCTTGCGGGTCGAGCCCGTTCGTGGGCTCGTCGAGGATGAACAGTTCGCGTGGCGCGAGCAGGGCGGCCGCCAGTGCGAGCCGCTGGCGCATGCCCAGCGAGTACACCCGGTAGCGCTTGGCCGCCGCCGCGAGCAACCCCAGCCGGTCGAGGGCTTCGTCGACGCGCCGCCGTGCGGTACCCGGGTCGGCGGTCCGGTCGGCGGCGTCCAGTCTCATCAGGTTGGCCCGGCCGGACAGGTACGGGTGGAACGCGGGTCCTTCGACGAGCGCACCGACCCGGGGCAGTACCCGCGCCGCCGCCCCGGGCATCGGCTGGCCGAGCAGGCTGTGCCGGCCGGCCGTGGGCCGGATCAGTCCGAGCAACAGCCGGATCGTCGTGGTCTTACCCGAACCGTTGGGGCCGAGAAAGCCGTAGACCGCACCGCGGGGTACGGCCAGGGCGACGTCGTTGACCGCGACCTGCCGCCCGAACCGCTTGGTCAGCCCGCTCGACTCGACCGCACAGGACCCGGCCGAGTGGCCGGGTCCTGTGATGGTCGTGGCGGCTGCGGCGGTCAGGTCGCCGTCCGGTTCCGCGCTGGCGGGCTCGTGA
>JAOPWA010000392.1 GCA_025965915.1 Dactylosporangium sp.
CTTGTGGCCACCGGCATCGTGGCCCTGGTCCGGCACTTCGGTGGCGGCCGGCCGACCGGCAGCGGGCCTGCTGCGGTCGACCCCGAGCGGATCCTCGCTGAGCGGTACGCCCGCGGCGAGATCGACGACGAGGAGTACCAGCGGCGGTTGGAGACGCTCCGCCGTGGGGGACCTGCTGTCGCGAAGTCGTGAGCGCGCCGACCCGGCTGTGTTTACGCCTCAGCGTCTGCGGCGGTGATCAGCGCGGCGCCGGAGTGGCGGGGAGCGCCGGGCGCGGGCTGCGGCGAATCTGCCGGTATCCCGATTCGTAGCGCGACCATCGGGTGTCCGGTGCGGCCGATGAGGTCGTAGAGGACGCGCCGGGCGGAGGGTACCTCGATGACGTCGCTCATCGGTGAGGTGGCGAGCCGGTTGGTGGTGGCGGTGAGCAGGACGGCCGACAGTGCCTCGCCGGCGGTCAGCCAGGAGGCGGGGTCGTCGCCGTCGGTGAACAGTACGGCGTAGCGGGCCTGGCGTTCGGCGATGTCGGCGATGACCGGTCGGTTTGATGCTTCCGGGGCGAAGTCGCGTACCGGTACCCGCCGCCGCCCGACCGGGCCAGTCGTGTCGAGCGGGACCCCTTCGCCGGTCTCGGCTGTCTGGTGGGTCCAGGCCGCCAGTTCGCCGCGGTATCCGGGGTCGGCCAGTTCGGCGTCGGCAGCGCGGCTGGCCGCGACGGTCAGCAGTACCACGTTGTCGGGCGGCAGCAGGTGCAGGTGTGCGCCCTGTTGCTCGGCGGCGTCGCGTAGCCGGCCGAGCCCGTCGGCTGGTACCGGCTGGTCGGCGAAGGGTCGCCGGTCGGTATGGCGGTGCGCGATGGCCTGGTGGAGGCGTACCACGGTGGGTGAGGCGGAGGCGAACGTCGCGATTCCGACGATGGCGAGCAGGTCGGGGTCCTGCGGGTCGGGCAGGCGTGACACCGCGGGGACATGCCCCGTGCCGGCCAGCGCCACGCGGGCGTGGTGCAGCGCAACCCCGCAGCTGAGCGTGAGCATCCGCCCCTCAGCATCGACGACCGGCAGTTGACGGTCGCGGTCGGCGCGTAGCTCGGCCGTTTCGTCGTGGATGTTCCAGCGCCACGGTTGGGTGTTGAAGATCGACGGAGCGCGCTGGGCGGTGACCGCGGCCTGCATCAACGCGCGGGTGGCCGGGCGGCTCCGCGCGGCGAGGGTACGGTCGGTGAGTCGGATCGTCGGCATGCCCCATCTCCTTCGTCGTGCTCGCCTACCGTGCCTGTAAACCGTCCGGCGTACTAAGGTCATTCGGCCCCTTTTGCCAGGCCGTGGTGCTGGTGAGCTCATCGGCGTGGACCGCGGGTTCGCTTACGCAGGGGGAACGGGAACGGGAACGGGCTTGTGACCGCTGAGGTCATGGACCTTCGGCCCTATCCGGGATGGGTTGCGCAGCGGATCTTGGTGTGGTGGCGCCGTATCTGGTGGCACCTACATTCCTGCTCAATGCGGTGACCCTGGTACTCCGCTGCCGGGGAGAGGACGGTAAACGCTATGCGAGTGGTAACCGAGGCCGAGCTCGGCAGAGTGTTGGGCAACGTTCCGGACGCGCCCCGGGTAGTGGCCAGCGGTAACTATGCGGCGCCGCTGCGGGTTCTGCGGGTGCTCGACGCCGCGGTGGCGGAGTACCGGCTGCACATGCTCAACGCCCAGCTCGGCATCCCCGACCGCGAAGGCGTCACATACGAGACCGCGTTCGTCGGGCCGGCGATGCGTTCGCATCCGCGGCTGGCCTACTTTCCGTGCCGGCTCTCGCTCGTGCCGTACCTGCTGCGCGACCGGTTGCAGCCCGACATCGTGGTGGTGCACACCTCACGCCCGGTCGACGGGGCCGTGAGTCTCGGTGTCGAGGTGAACATCATGCCCGCGGCGATCGAGGCGGCCCGGGCGCGGGGTGGGCTGGTGATCGCCCAGGCCAACGCGGCGATGCCGGTGACGTACGGAGACGCGGTGGTGGGGCTGGACGCGATCGACTACCTGATCGAAGTCGATGAGCCGCTGGCCGAACACAGCCCGACGCCGGTCGACGGGGTCTGCACGGCGATCGGCGAGCGGGTCGCCGGCCTCATTCCGCAGCAGGCGACGCTGCAGCTGGGCATCGGCGCGATCCCCGATGCGACGCTGCACGCGCTGCACGAGCGCCGCGGCCTTCGCGTGTGGTCGGAGATGTTCAGCGACGGCGTGCTCACCCTGGAGAAGGCCGGGTGCCTCGACCCGGACACTCCGGTCACCGCCTCCTTCTGCTTCGGCTCAGCGGAGCTCTACGACTGGATCGACCGCAACCCCCGGGTGCGCATGCTGCGCACCGAGAAGACCAACGACCCGGGCGCTATCGCGGCGCACCCCAACCTGATATCGGTCAACAGCGCCCTGCAGGTCGACCTGTTCGCGCAGGCCAACGCGAGCCGGGTCGGCACGCGCGTGCATTCCGGCTTCGGCGGGCAGACCGACTTCATCGTCGGCGCCATGCACTCGCCGGGCGGGCATGCGATCATCGCGCTGCGCTCGTGGCACCCGAAAGCCGACGTGTCCTCGGTCGTCCCGCTCGTGTCGGGACCGGTCACGTCGTTTCAACACAGCTACATCGTCACCGAACAGGGCGTGGCCGAGATCTGGGGCCACGATTCGCTCGGCCAGGCGCAGCACATCCTCGACCATGCCGCGCACCCGGCCGCCCGTGACGGGCTGCGCGAGGCCGGACGGGAGCTGGGCCTCGCGCTGCGCTGACGCTGACGGTAGACGGGAAATGTCGGCTCGCAACCTTGGCTCCGAGCCGGTCGCCGTCGGTCTGCTGGCGGTGTCCGACGTACTTTGTCTATTGTGGCCATTCACGCCCGGGCCGGCGTCCGAGGCCTCTGGGCGGTCCGGGGTCCGGTAACCCCAGGGTCGAGCAGCTGGCGGTAGACCAGGCGTTCGTGTAGCTGGTCATGCAGGCGTCGCAGCGCGACGCTGACCGTGGGCACCATCGGTGCCGGATGATCAAACCTACGGGTCTGTTCCGCCAGGCGCGCCAGGTCAGCCTCGAACCGGCGGTGTGCTGCGGCGACGTCATCGGCCGGGCCATGCTCGTCGTCGCCGACGACGCGGCTGCCCGCCGTCATGACCGGCCGCAGCAACGGGAAATGTCTGGCGGGTGTTGGTTCTCCACGTAGCGCGAGGATGTCCTCGCCGGTGAGCTCGTCGCGGAAGACCTGCTTGGCACCGGGCAGGTTGGCGTGGCCCCCGGACAATGCCATGACGGGCTGGCCGGCGTAGGCAACAAGTTCGTACGCGCCTACCAGGTAGGGCACGTCGGGCGGACAGTCGCCGATCCGGGCAGCGATAGTGACAGGTTGGCGGTGGGCGGCCTTGGACGCCATCGCCGTCTGGTGGGTGACGATGTGGAGCAAGGCGGTCTTCACCGCCTGCGCCGAGGCGATCGGGGCCGTCACTTCCAGCAGCGGCTCGCCGGCGAACGCCATCCGGCCCTCGGGCATGGCCCATACGTCGCCGGTGAATCGCAGCCCGCGCAGCGCCGCGACGGCATCATTGGGCAGGAGCGCGGTCGCGTGGAGGTGGTCCAGGGCCGCTTCGTCCAGATGGACGTCCTCGAGGAACGCCAAGGCGTCAGCCAGCCCGGCGGCAACCAGGAACCCGTGCCCGGGCGGCAGTGATCGAGCGAAGAGGCTGAACGTCGCTGCGTCGGTCGTGGCACGCTGCAGGTAGCAACCGGCCGTTCGCAGGTCGTGCGGCTCGGTGTAGAGCCCGAACATGGTGGCACCTTCTGTTCTTTGCGGCCTCTTCAGGCGCTCGTGCGGGTCCGCGCGGCACAGGATGTACTCGACCGGCACGTCGGGGTACTTGCCGTGCCAGCCAGCGAGTTGGTCGACCAGTTCGATACGCAGGTCGGCGCGGAACTTGGCGGGGTCGAGCTCGACGCCTCGGCGCTGCGCTTCCAGCGCGGCCCAGGATAACGCGGTCAGGCTGGCCGGTGAGCCGTCCACACCTACGACAATCTTCGGCGCATCCATCTTCTGTCTCCCAGGTCAAGCGGGCGGCGAGGGTGCGCCGACCACTTTGAGCATGTATGGCGCAAGCGTCGTGCACCGCGGCCATCGGACCTGTACCGACCGGTCTGTTGGTCCCGTCCCGTGCACCGAGAAGTTGCCGGCCTGGGGGCGCTGCGCCCGCGGGCCGATCCGGTGGGGTCCTCACCCTTGCGTGTTGACCTCGATCGCCTCGCTGGGGTCGCGTCGTGGGCTCGCGGGTATGCGGGTCGCTGGCTCGGCAACGCCGATCCGCAACACCAGGAACGGGTAGCCGATGCCGCCCAGCATGGTGCTCAGCTGAATGCGGGTGGCCGGTACCTCGATGACGTCGCTCATCGGTGACACCGCCAGGTTCTCGTGGACCGCGGTCAGTAGCACCGCCGATAGCGCCTCGCCAGCGCGCAGCCAGCCGGGCGGATCGTCGGCGTCGCCGGCGAGCACCGCGTAGGTCGCCGTCTCGTCGTGGCCGGTACCGGGGGCGAGGTCGCCGGTGCCCTCGAAGCTGAACTCGCGGACGGGCACCGTGCGGGGCGTCGGCGGGGTAGCGGTGTCGGCCGGCACGCCCGCTCCACCGGCTTCCGCAGCGCGCATCCAGCGGGCCAGTTCGGCGCGGTAAGTCGGGTCGACCATCTGCACCGCTTGGGCGTGGGATACCGCCGCCGCCAGTTCGGGGGTGTGTTCGGTGCGCAGCAGGGACAGGTGTGCCCCTTGGCCTTCGGCGGCGTCGCGGAGGCGGTCGAGCGCGTCGGGTGGGACGGGTTGGTCGGTGAACAGTCGCCGGTCGGTGTGTCGGATCAGGGTGGCCTGGTAGTGGCGGATGTCGGCGGGCTGGGGCGCGTGTTGGCCGGTGATCCGGATCCGTGCGAGTAGGTCGGGGCGGGCTGGGTCGGGTAGCCGGTCGACGGTGTCGGTTCGTCCTTCGGCGGCGAGCGCGGTGTGGGCGTGGTGCAGCGCGATTCCGCAGCTGAGGGTGGTGAGCCGGTGGTCGGGGTCGACGGCCGGTAGTTGGCGGTCGGGGTCGGCGGACAGTTCGAGGGCGTCGGGGCCGACATGCCACCGCCAGGGTTGGGTGTTGAAGATCGACGGTGCGCGCAGCGCGGCTTCCGCAGCCGTCGTCAGCGCGTCGGTGTCGGTGGTGGACATGGCATGGCCTCCTCGTGGTGGTCGGATCACGCCGTACGGCTCAGCGCGCCGGTGCGTGGGTGTGGGGAACGACCGCGACCGGGCAGGCGGCGTGGTGCAGCACCGCTTGACTGACCGAGCCCATCAGCAAGCCGGTGAACCCGCCGTGCCTGCGGTCGCCGATAACGACGACCGACGCGGAACGCGAGCGCTCCAGCAGCGTGGCCGTTGGCGCTCCCACCACGGCCTCACCGGTGACCGCCACCGTCGGCGCCGTGGCCCGGGCACGCTCGGCAGCTTCCCCGACGATCTGCTCGGCGTCGTCCCGTAGCGAGCGCTCCGGCCCTCTCGCCTCGGACGAGCCGATCGGAGCGGCGACGTACGGCCAGACGTAGGCGTAGACCAGGTGCAGTGGGGCGTTGCGGAGGGTGGCCTCACGCGCGGCGAGGTCAACGGCGTCCAGGCTGCGGGGCGATCCGTCCACACCCACGACGACCGGGTTACTCATGAGTGGTCTCCATTCCGGGGTGTCATCGGGTCGGTACCGCCTCGGTGGCGTGCGGATTCGTCGAGTCCAGGGTCGAGGTCGACGCCGGGGCGGCGGCAGGGCCGGACGTCCCGGCCGGTGATGACCTGCGGCCTCGTTTCCATGCCACGGTTCGCCCGACGCCACGTGTGACGGCGAGTCCCGCGCCGGGCAGCGTGGCGATCGCGGCGCACCCGGCCAGCTCGGTGATAGTCAGAGGCTGGGTGCCGAGCAGGACCCGCAGCGGGGCCCAGGCCACGCCGGCGATCTGCAGAACGGTCGACACGGCGATTGCGGCGGCGAGCCCCGGATTGCGCGGACCGCCGCGCCGGCGCGGCGCGCGTACGGCAAGGGCGACGCCGAGCTGCGCTAGGCCGAGCACGACGAACGCGACGGACTGCCACGGTGCGCCGGCGCGGGCGGCGACCAGCGCGGCGCCGAGCACACAGACGGCGATGAAGGCGCCGCCGACGAGTACGTCGCGGGCCAGGCCAGCGCCGAGGACCGACTCCTGTGGCGACCGCGGCGGGCGGGTCATGACGCTGGGCGAGGCCGGTTCGGCGCCGAGCGCGACGCCGGGCAGGCCGTGGGTGAGCAGATTTACCCACAGGATCTGGGCGGGCCACCTCGGCGGCGCCCTCCCTGATCGGGTCGCCGATGGCGACCAGGCCGAGCGGCCGTAGCCGGGCGATGGCATCCCCGTCGGGGACACGGTCGCGTATGCCTGCCGCGAACGCGAGCACCCGAAGGCCGGCGCCGGCGAGGGTTTGGGCTGCGTCCAGCGCGTCGGCGATGACCTCGGTGGGCGCATTGACGACGTCGGGCGTCAGGACGGACTCGGGCGCGCCCTTGCACACCACGAGGATCCCGCCGGCTACCGAGTGGTAGGTGACCATCCGCCGCGTCGCCGGGTCGAACGGTTGCTCGCCCACGCGGGGCGCGTTCGTCCGCTCCGCTTGCGCGTCTACTCCACAGCGGGCGGCGAACGCCAACAGCGCCGCCTCCAGCGGGTCTCCCACCGCAGTCCACTTCGGATGGTGCGATGTCGGCGCCGCGAGGTGGGCATCGTTGCATAAGACCGCGGCCCGGGCCAGTTCCAGCAGCGGCGCATCATCTCCCGACCGCCCGTCATCGGCGAGTACCTGACCCGCCGGCTCGTACCCGCGGCCCCGTGCCCGCCAGCGGCGGCCGTCCCGGGTGACCGCGCCTTCAACGGACATTCGCCCCTCAGTGAGGGTGCCCGTCTTGTCCGAAGCGATCACCGTGACCGAGCCGAGGGTCTCCACCGCGTGTAGCCTGCGGGCAATGGCGTTGCCGTGCGCCATCCGGTACGCGCCGAGGGCCAGCGCGAGGGTCACCACCGCGGGCAGTGACTCCGGTACCGCCGCCACGACCAGGCTCACCGCGGTGATGGCCATGCGGTGCACTGGCTGGCCGGCCAGGACGCCGAGCAGCATGACGATGGCCGACAGTGCCACCACGACCGCGCCGAGTACCCGACCGAGCCGGGTCATCCTGCGCTGCAGCGGCGTCGATCCTGACCGGGCCGTGGCGACCAACGCGGCGACGCGGCCGAGAGCACTTCCCGCACCGGTACGGACCACGACACCTTCGGCCCGACCGGTCAGTACGACCGTTCCGGAATGGGCCTCGTCGCCGACCGTACGGGATACCGGCAGCGACTCACCGGTCAGCATCGACTCGTCAATCTGTGCCTGGCGCGCCTCGACGAGCGTCAGGTCCGCAGGTACGACGTCGCCGGCGCTCACGACGACGAGGTCACCGCGGACCAGTTCGGCTGCCGGTATCAAACGGTCGGTGCCGTCGCGGACCACCCGTGCGGTGGGTGCGCCGAGCCGTTGCAGCGCGGCGATGGCCCGGTCGGCCCGGATCTCCTGGGTCACCCCGATGGCTGCGTTGACCACGATCACGATCGCGATCACCGCGGTGTCGGTAGCGTCCCGTAGCAGTGCGGTCACCACGGCCGCGGCGAGCAGAAGTACGACGAACGGATCGGTGAGCTGGCGCAGGATCCGGTATGCCAGCGGCGTCGTCGCAGCCGCGGCGACCCGGTTCGGTCCGTCGGCGGCGAACCGCGCGGCGGCGGTGGCCTGGTCGAGGCCGCGAGTTTCCGTCACGGGATAAGTCACATCATCACCCTCACCGCGAGCGGCCAGGCGCGTCAGAGGCATCGACCCCGGCCCGACGGGACCTTCGTCCGTTGCCACGGCGCCGTCCACCGGCCCGCCTGCCCCGCAGGGCTTTCGCCCACAGTGGTCACTCTCGCCGGTCATGCCTTGTCGGTAGACGAGACCACCAGCGTTGGGACGGATGGCGCGAGCAGGGCCGCGATCTCTTCGGCGATGGCGCGTTCTTCGTCGGTGGGTACGACGCAGACGGTGACGGGGGTGCCGTCCGGTGAGATGACCCGTTCGGGTTGACCGGTGTTGTTGCGTGGCGGGTCGACGGCGATGCCGAGGGCGTGCAGGCCAGCTAGTGACTGGGCCCGTACCTCGGCGCTGTGTTCCCCAATTCCCGCGGTGAACACGACCGCGTCGAGGCGGCCGAGCACAGCGTAGTAGGCGCCGACGTACTTGCGTAGCCGGTGGCAGTACACGTCGAGCGCGAGCTGCGCGTCAGGGTCTCCGGTCGATACGCGCTGGATCACGGTACGCATGTCGTTGTCGCCGCACAGCCCGCGCAGCCCGCCGCGGTGGTGGTACAGCTCGTCGATGTCGTCGACACTCAGTCCGGCCTGCCGGGCGAGCAGGAACGCCACGGCTGGGTCGATGTCCCCGGTGCGGCTACCCATGACCAGCCCCTCCAGCGGGGTGAGCCCCATGGAGGTCTCCACGCTGCGGCCACCGCGGATCGCCACGGCACTGGCTCCGTTGCCCAGGTGCAGCACGATCATGTTGAGCTCTTCGACGGGTCGGTCGAGCACCGCGCCGGCCTGTCTGGATACGTACGCGAACGAGATGCCGTGGAAGCCGTAGCGGCGGA
>JAOPWA010000425.1 GCA_025965915.1 Dactylosporangium sp.
GGCTCGACCCGAATCCGGTCTCGCCGCGGCCGGTCCGCACCCTCGGGCTCGCCGCGCTGATCGGTCTGCTCGTAGGCGTCGGGGTCGCGGTTCTCCTCGAGGCGACCGACCATTCCGTGAAGAGCGACGAAGCGCTACGGGAGCTGACGGGCGCGCCGGTTCTCGCCACCATCCCGCACGACGCGGCGGCCGTGAAGGCGCCGCTGGTGAGCGGACGCGCCAGCCGTGCGGCGCGGGCCGAGGCGCTGCGTCAGCTACGGACGAACCTGCAGTTCGTAGACGTCGACCGGCCGGTGCGGGTCATTGTGGTCACCAGCGCGGTGCCGGGCGAAGGCAAGTCGTCGACCGCGGTCAACATCGCGATCGTGTTCGCGGAGGCGGGCCAGCGGGTACTCGTCATCGACGGTGACCTGCGTCGGCCCAAGGTGGCCGAGTACCTCGGCATCGAAGGCGCCGTCGGACTGACCAATCTGTTGGCCGGGCAGGCGCAGCCCGACGACGTCATCCAGCGGTGGGGAGCCCGCCTGTGGGCCCTGCCCAGTGGATTC
This sequence comes from Dactylosporangium sp., assembly GCA_025965915.1. Taxonomy (GTDB): domain Bacteria; phylum Actinomycetota; class Actinomycetes; order Mycobacteriales; family Micromonosporaceae; genus Planosporangium. Next base: position 549 of record JAOPWA010000425.1, read on the forward strand.
CTCCCGCCGAACCCCAGCGAGCTGCTCGCGTCCAACCACATGGCCGACCTGTTGCAGTCGTTCCGCGAGCGGTTCGACGTCGTCGTCATCGACTCGCCGCCGCTGCTGGCGGTCACGGACGGGGCGGTCCTGGCGGCGAGCGCCGACGGTGCCCTGCTGGTGGCGCGCGCATCAAAGACGTCCAGCTCCCAGATCACCGGAGCGGTACGGGCGTTGGGCGCGGTCAACGCCCGGCTGCTCGGCTGCGCCTTCAACATGGTGCCCGGGATGAAGGACGACGACTACTACTACCGCCAGGACCATCGGGTGGCCGCGGGCCACGACCAGGTCCGGTCCGAGGCGGACATCAAGCTCGCGCAGTCGGTTCCGGTCCCGGCGGCCATCGGGCGCCCGCCTGCGTGCACCGAGGCGGGCCCAGTGGACACGACCATGCAAGACGTGTCCCCCGCGGTCGAGGACGCAGCTTCCGCTACTCCGGCGCGATGAGGCCGACGATGACCCCCAGCACCTGCGAGATCTCGTCGGCGCAACGCTCGAACGCCTCGACCGGGCCCGGTAAGGGATCGACCAGGTCGTCTTCGGTGCCGGGGACGAAGGGAACCTCGCTGCGCGCGAGGATCACCTTCTCCCGCAGGGCCAGCAGCCGTTCGTGCGGCGACTTCGACGCCGCCGGGCGGCCGGTGGGGACCGCGGCGGCGAGGCGACCGAACTGCTTCAGCGTGTACGTATGCCGCACCGCAGCCGGAACCAGGGTGACGCACGCGGCCCGCTGCTGCCGGTCCGCCGTCAGGATGAGGTCGGCGGACGCGACGAGCTGGGGAGTGAGCCGGCGGCTGTTGAAGCCACTCACATCCGCTCCGCGATCGCGCAGCACCTGTCGGGTGTGGGGGTGCATGGGATGTCCGGTTCGGGCATGGGTGCCGGCACTGGAGATCTCCACCGTCTTGGCGGATGGACCCAGCCGCTCCAGCGCCTGCCGTGCCAGCCTTTCGGCCATCGGCGACCGGCAGATATTGGCGTGGCAGACGAGCACCACCCGGCATCCGTCGCTTGTCATCACGTACTGCGCCTCTCGCTTGTTGTGGATGGACCTACGCGGCGCCGGGGGTACGGGTCACGATAACGCTAACGAACGGACAGCCGGGGTGTTGCCACGATGACAGGTCGCGTGTATTTGTCCGCTCCGGACGTCGGCCCCGTGGAGGAGCGGTACCTCCTTGACGCCATCCGCTCCGGGTGGGTGGCGCCGCTGGGGCCGAGCGTCGACGCGTTCGAACGCGAGGTGGCCGAGCGTGCCGGGGTGGCGCACGCCGTCGCGGTCAACTCCGGCACGGCCGCGCTCCACCTGGCGCTGCTCGGCGTCGCGGTCGGGCCGGACGACGTCGTCGCCGTGCCCACGCTGACCTTCGTGGCGACCGCGAACGCGGTGGTGTACACCGGCGCCGAACCGGTATTCGTCGACTGCGACCCTGTGACGGGCAACGTGGACGCCGAACTGCTCGCGGACCTGCTGGTTCGCCTGCGTGGAGAGGGCCGGCGGGTCGGAGCCGTGGTGACGGTGGACCTGTTCGGCCGATGCGCCGACTACGCGTCCATCCTGCCGCTGTGTGCCGACCACGGTGTGCCCGTTGTCGAGGACGCGGCCGAGGCGTTCGGTGCCACGTACCGGGGCGCGGCAGCGGGGTCCTTCGGGCGGGCAGCGGTGCTCTCTTTCAACGGCAACAAGATCATGACGACCTCCGGCGGTGGGATGTTGTTGACGGGTGACGCCCGCCTCGCTTCCCACGCCCGTTACCTGGCCAGCCAGGCGCGTCAACCGGTCGCGCACTACGAGCACACGGACGTCGGATACAACTACCGCCTGAGCAACGTCCTCGCAGCGCTCGGCCGGGCGCAGCTACGCCGACTGGACGAGATGATCGAGCGACGGCGCCAGCTTCGGGACCGGTACGCCAAGCTGCTGGCGGGCGCCAGCGGCGTTCGTATCCTCGGTGACGGCGACGACGGCGCCAACTGTTGGCTCACCAGCATCGTCGTGGACCCGGACACCGCCGGTTGGAGTGTTGGCCAGTTGGCTGCCCACCTCGCCGGACGCGACATCGAGACGCGTCCGGTGTGGAAGCCCATGCATCTGCAACCGGCTTTCGCCGGCGCCCGCGCGGTGCTGACCGGGGCGGCGGCGCGCCTGTTCGAGACCGGCCTGACCCTGCCGAGCGGCTCGGCGCTCACCGCGGAGCAGGTCGACCGGGTTTTCATCGCGATCGAGGACTTCCTGAGAGGCAGCCGATGAAGCGGTACGACCGCACCAAGCGGATACTCGACGTCGCCATCGCCGCCGCGGTCCTGGTCGCGTCGGCGCCGGTTCAGTTGGCGGTCGCGGTTGCCATCGTCTCGACGATGGGCCGGCCGGTCCTCTTCCGCCAGGTACGTCCGGGCCTCGGCGGCAGGTTGTTCGAACTGGTCAAGTTCCGCACAATGCATGAGGTCGACGAGGAGCGCCGCCTGGTCTCGGACGCGGAACGGCTGACGCGGGTCGGCCGGTTCCTCCGGGCCACGAGCCTCGACGAGTTGCCGACGTTGCGCAACGTGCTGGGCGGAGAGATGAGCCTGGTCGGCCCGCGTCCGCTGCTCGTGCGTTACCTCGACCGTTACACGTCGACGCAGGGCCGGCGCCATGAGGTGCGGCCGGGGGTCACCGGCCTGGCCCAGGTACACGGACGCAACGCGCTCAGCTGGGAGGACAAGCTCGCGCTGGACGTGTGGTAC
>JAOPWA010000429.1 GCA_025965915.1 Dactylosporangium sp.
GGTCGACCGGCTCGGCCGGCCCAGCCGGCTCGGCCGGCGAAGCCGGGAAGCGTGACGGCGACGTCTACCTGCTGCGAGCCGGCAGCAAGGCGCTGGTCAGGCTCACCAGTGACGCGGCGGACGACCGCCACCCGGTGCTGTCACCGGATGGGCGGCAGGTGGCTTTCAGCTCCGACCGGGGCGGCAGCCAGGACATCTGGCTGATCAGCACCGACGGCTCCGGCCTGCGCCGGCTCACCGACCACCCCGGCGAGGACACGTGGCCGACCTGGTCGCCGGACGGCGCCCGGATCGCGTTCGCCAGTACCCGCGACGACCCACGGGGCGACATCTACGTGGTCAGCGCGGCCGGCGGTACGCCCACCCGGCTGACCAGCGACCCGGCGGCCGACACCGAGCCGGCCTGGTCGCCGGACGGCACCCGGATAGCGTTCACCACCACGAGGTTCAGCCCGGCCGGTGACGTGGTGACGATGCCGGCCGGTGGCGGCCCGGTGAGCCGGGCCGTACCGGCACCGTGGGACTCCGGCCAGGCGGCCTGGGCGGCGGACAGCCGGCGGCTGGCCGTGGTGACCCATCGCGACGACCCGAGCGGCGACATCGTGGCGGTGGCCGGTGGCACGGTCACCGTGGTGGCGGCGCGCGCCGGGCTGCCCGAGAGCCGGCCCACGTGGCTCGGGGACGCGGTGGTCTATACCGACCAGGCGAACGCCGGCGCCAGCGACGTGTGGACCGCCGACCCCGGTGGCGGCGAGCGACGTGACCTGACCGGCCGGCCGGGCCTTTCCGAGCACGGCCCGGCCTTCACCGCCGACGGCCTGCGGCTGGCCTACAGCGCCGACCAGTCCGGCGGCGGTAGCCGCGTGATGGTGGCCGACGCCGACGGCAGCCACGCCGTGCCGCTCAGCCCCGCCGGTACCCTGGCGGGCGATCGCGACGTGGACCCGACCTGGTCTCCGGACGGGCGCATGCTCGCCTTCACCCGCATCCGTTCCGACGGCGAGATCAGCTCCTCGTGGATCGTGGTGGTGCGGGCCACGGACGGCCAGCAGGTGGGCCGGCTACCCGTACCGGATTATCTGACCGGCGACGACACCCAGCCGGCCTGGTCGCCGGACGGCAGTCGGATCGCGCTGTCGCGTACGGCGTTGCGGCGCACCAGCGACCTGACCAACCCTCGCATCGATCGGCCGGCCCTGCCGGGCAGCGAGTTCACCGTCGCCGAGTCCGTGCCCACCCCCAAGATCCCGCCGAACCCGGACATCGTCTTCCTCATCGACAACACCGCGTCGATGGCTCCGGTGATCAGGCAGCTCACCGCCAACGTGATCGACCTGATCGGCGACATCCGCTCCGAGCAGCCGAACGCGCGGTTCGCGGTGACCACGTTCGCCGGGCAGGGCGACCCGAAAATGTACGACCGCCGGCTGGCCCTGACGTCGCAGGACACCGCCGTGAAGGACGCGATCGCCGGCATCCACGCCAACAGCGACTTCGGCGACGAGAACTGGTTCTACGCGCTCACCCGCATCGCCGCCGACGACGACATCGACGGGGTGCACTTCCGGCCGGACAGCAGCAGGATCGTTGTGCTGGTCAGTGACACCTGGAGCCACAGCCGGAGCACCCCGGACGGAAAGCCGATCTCGATCGAAGCGTTGACCGCCGCGCTGACCACGGCCGGGGTGTACTTCATCGGGGTGCCGATCAGCGGCACCTTCGAAGATCCCATGGGCAACGACCCGGATCACGTCGCCGAGCACCTGGCCGACAAGACCGGTGGGAAGATCACCCCGGGCAGCACCCCGGAGCAGATGATCGCGGCGATCCGCAGCGGCGTGCGGGCGCTGACCCTGACCGTACGGCCGGTGGTGGAGCGCTGCGACGACGGGCTGGGCGTGGACTTCGCGCCGGACCCGGCCAAGGTGCCGGCCGGGACGCCCGCCACGTTCACCGAGACCGTGCACGTCGCGGGGACCGCCCGGCCCGGCACCCGACTGCACTGCACCGTCCGGTTCGACACCAGCCCGGCCACGCCGCACGCCGGCTCCCGCCAGGAGATCACGGTCACCGTCGCGGCCCCGGACCGCCCGTTCGTCCGCGTCGACGACGTGACCGTCAACGCCGCCGGTCCGGACGGCGCGCGGGTCGAGTACAGCGCCAGCGCGGTCGATCCGAGCGGGGCGCGGCTGGCGACGTCCTGCACCCCGCCGTCCGGCTCACTGTTCCCGGTGGGGCAGACCATCGTCACCTGCACGGCGACCGGGCGGGGCGGTACCGGTACGGACACCGCGGCGGTCACCGTCGTCGCGCCGGGTGCGGACGGGCGCACGCACATCTGGCTGGCCCGCCTCGCCGTCGGCCCGGACGGTCAGGTGAACTTCGGCGACCAGCAGGACCTGAGCGTACGGGTCGGCACGGGCTGTCCCACCGTGGCGTACTTCGACGAGATGCCGGCCTGGGCGCCCGGCAGTACCCGGCTGGCGTTCGTGACCCGCAACTTCGAGACGCCGCCCCTGCTGTGCGTGGCGGGTAGCGACGGCGGCGGCGCCCGCGACCCGTTGAGTACCGACCCGGCGCGCTACGGGGACCTGGCCGATCCGGCGTGGTCGCCCGACGGCGCCGACCTCGCGTACGCGTCGCTGCCGTCGTCGTTGCCGCAACCTCAGCGGGGCGGTTGGCAGATCCGTACCGTACCGAGCGTCGGCGGGTCGTCCACCTTGGACATCGGGGCGGCCGGCCACGCGGAGCAGCCGGTGTACCAGGTCCTGGCGCCGAGCGACCTGCGGGTCTCGGTGGGGCTGAGCCAACAGCCGGGCTACGTCGCCGGCGACGACATCACCGCCACGTACACGGTGGTCAACGGCTCCCGGCGGCGCGCGACGAACGCCTGGCTGTCGATCAACCTGCCGGCCGTGCTCAACCCGACCGTCACCGATGCCCGGTGCACCGGTGGCACCGTATGCAACCTGGGCAACCTGGGCGTAGGGGAGAGCGTGGTCGTCACCGCGGTACTGCACCCGACGCAGGCCGTCAGTACGGTGGCCGCCGGCCGGCTGACCGCCACCGTGGGGGAGCGGGAGCCGGCCAGCCGGGACGCCAGTACGCCGCTGGTCGTCGCAGCGCCAGCGGTCGTGACGGACCCGCCGATCGGTCCACCCGGCTTCGTCACCCAGGTCCGGGGAATCAACTTCCCGCCCGGCGCCACCGTGCGGCTGACCTGGCAGCCGGGGATCACGGCCACGCCGGACACCGTGGTCGTCAACCCGGACGGCACGTTCGCGCGCCAGCAGTTGGTGATGCGCAAGGACGCGCTGGGCGGGCGCCGACTGCAGGCGACCTGGGTACGCGACGGCCACCGGTTCGGTTCCGTCGGTACCGATTTCCTGGTCGTGCCGGGCGCGCTCCAACCGCCCGTCTTCGACGGACGGAGATGATCTGACGTGGGCGAGCCATGATCCACGAAATCGACGAGGCGCTTCGCCGGCTGATCCGCGAGGAGGCGGCGCTCGGCGCAGGCGTGGAGGTGGTGTTCGACGCGCCGACGAAGGACTGGGCGGCCCGGCGCAACGCGCCAACCGTGAATGCCTACCTGTACGACATTCGCGAGGACATGCGTCGGCGTTCCAGGGGCCTGATCAACTCCTACGACGAGCAGGGCACCGTACGGGCCCGCACCCGGCCACCCCGCT
>JAOPWA010000452.1 GCA_025965915.1 Dactylosporangium sp.
TGTCGACCGCGACGCTCGCGCTGCAGTCCCAGCTCGTCGACCACGACCTGCCGCGGCTCGCCGATGCGGTCGAGCCATTGTTGGGCCGGCGCCCGACATTCGCGGTGCTCAAGGGCCGCCATCACTACGTGTGCATGGCCCGACTGGACAACAGCCCGGCCGATGAACCCGGCGACAGCCTGTTCGAGGCCGACGGGGGCGGCACCCGCTGGCTCGGCGAAGCCGGCCGGCTGGGCAAGCAGATCCAGCGGCTACGCGAATGGGCGACGGACTCCGAGACCGGTGACCGCGACGAGCTCGACCCGGGCGTCGACGATTCGGCCTGGCGGCTGGCGTCGATGCCGGCGCGCGAGTGCGTGGGAGCGGGCCGTTGCCCGTACGGTGCCGAGTGCTTCGCCGAGGCCGCCCGGCAGCGGGCGCGGGAAGCCGACATCGTGGTCACCAACCACAGCCTGCTCGCCATCGACATGCTGGCGGACCGGAAAATCATGCCCCCGCACAAGCTGCTCGTCATCGACGAGGCTCACGAGCTGGCCGACCGGGTCTCCTCGGCGGCCCAGGCCGAACTGTCACCCGAGTCGTTGGACCGCGCGGCCCGACGGGCCCGCGCCCAGGTCGACGAGGAGTGCTACGAAGCGCTGGTCGAAGCGGGTGACGCGCTGGCGGTGGGGCTCGCCGACGTGCCGGCCGGGCGGCTCACCACGGGCCTGCCAGCCGCCCTCGCGCAGGCCCTGACGCTGCTCGACGCCTCGACCCGCCGCTGCCTGGACGGCATCGGCGAGGTCAAGAACGACGACCCCGACCCGGTGCGCAAGCAGCAGGTGAAGGCGGTGCTCACCGACCTGTCCAACACCGCACAGCGGCTGCTGGAGTTCGCCGTCCACGACGTGGCCTGGGTGGAGAAGGACGAGCGGGGGCGGCGCGCGGTCGTGGTCGCCCCACTGTCGGTCGCCGGCACGCTCTCCACCCACCTCTACGACGAACGCACGGTGGTCGCCGCCTCGGCGACGCTCGCCCTGGGTGGCAAGTTCGACACCGTGGCCAGGGCTCTGGGGCTCGACGACGAGACCGACTGGACCTCACTCGACGTCGGTTCGCCGTTCGACTACCCCCGCCAGGGCATCCTGTACGTGGCCGCCCGGTTACCGCGCCCGACGGCATCGGGCCTGTCGGAGGCCGCCGCCGAGGAGATGGTCGGGCTCGTCGAGGCCCTCGGTGGGCGTACTTTGGGGCTCTTCTCCAGTCGGCGGGCTGCCGAACGCGCCGCGGAGGTCCTACGGGCCCGCACCGACCTGACGATCCTGTTGCAGGGCGAGGAGGCACTGCCGCTACTGGTCCGCCGCTTCCGGGAAGACCGCAACAGTTGCCTGCTCGGCGTGATGTCACTGTGGCAGGGGGTCGACGTGCCCGGTGATGCCTGCCAACTGGTCCTCATCGACCGACTGCCGTTCCCACGCCCCGACGAGCCGCTCGCGGCGGCCCGGTCCGCGGCCGTCGACGCGGCCGGCGGCTCCGGCTTCGCGGCGGTGAGCGTGCCGATCGCCGCCGTGCGCCTGGCACAGGGCGCCGGCCGGCTGATCCGGGCGGCGAGCGATCGGGGCGTGGTGGCGGTCCTGGATTCGCGGCTGGAGACGGCGAAGGGTTACGGCGGGTACCTACGCCGTTCGCTGCCGCCCTTCTGGTACACGACCAAGCCGGAGGTGGTGCAGGCCGCGCTGAAACGGCTGGCCGCGACGTAGCGACCCGCTACGACGGCATCGACGACATCACGACGCCGTCGGGCTGCGGCCGGTGATGGTGGCTGATGAGCCGGCGGATGCCGGTATTCAGGACGGCCACCAGCGGCACCGCGATCAGCGCGCCGATGATTCCGGCGAGGACCAGGCCGGTCGCGATCGCGACGATGACCGCGAGCGGGTGGATCGCCACCGCGCGCCCCATGATGAGCGGCTGGAGGATGTGCCCCTCCAACTGCTGGATGAGGATGACGGCGGCCAGCACGAGCAGCGCGGTGACCCAACCCTTGGTGACGAGCGCCACCAGGACGGCGACCGCGCCGGACACGGTGGCGCCGACGATCGGCACGAACGCGGCGAGGAAGACCAACGCCGCGAGCGGGAACGCCAACTGGACGCGTAGGAACATCAGAGCCAGGCCGATACCGAGCGCGTCGATGAACGCCACGAGGACGGTGGCGCGCACGTACGACACCAGCGTGGCCCAGCCGGCCTCGCCGGCCGCGCCCAGCGGGCCCCGAGCTACCGACGGCAACAGGCCGACCAGGAATTGCCAGATACGCCGGCCGTCACGCAGGAAGAAGAACGTGGTGAACAGCACCAGCAGCGCGGACGCCACCACGTCCACCGCCGTGGTGGCCGTCGTCAGCGCTCCGGCGGTGAGTACGTCGCGGTGGGTGTCCAGCCACCTCTGCGCGGCGTCGGCGACGCCGTTGAACTGGGCGTTGGACAGGCGCAGCGGGCCGGAGCGCAAGCTGTTCTGGATGGTGCGGATGCCCTCGGTGGCGTTCTTGGACAGGTCGGGGAAAGAGTTGACGAACTGGGTCACCACGAGCGTCAGCACGCCCCCGACCGCGGCGATGCCGGTGATGAGCACCACGGCGACCGCGAGCGACCGCGGCAGCCGAACGGTCCGGCGCAGCCATCCCACCGACGGCGCCAGCAGCGCGGACAGCAGCAACGCGATACTCAGCGGAATGAGGATGTCCTTGAGGCGTCCGACCAGCCACAACACGAGCGCCGCTGCGGCGGCCAGTACGAGCAGTCGCCACGACCACGCGGTCGCGATCCGCAGACCTCGGGGCACGTCCTCGTCATCGCGGCTGCTCACCGACGACGGTGTGGGCGGCGGCGACGGCGGGAGCTCGATCAGCCTCACGGTGTGCTCAGGATGGTCCGCGGGCGGTAGCTCACGAGCGATACGCATCGCGGTGTACGCCCTGCGGATGTTCTCGCGGACGTGCTCAAACTGGCCCAACGGGACCTCCTTCCCGTACACCGTAGCGGTTGGAGGCACACCTCCCGGATCGTAAAACGCCGACGGCGAGGTACGGTCACCATCGTGACTGCCGCACCACCCCCCACCGAACCCGACATCGACAACGGCCTCCCGATCCGGTTGCTGCACGACCGCGTCCTCGTCCGCCTGGAGGGCAGCGAGGGCGAGCGCCGATCGGCGGCGGGCATCGTCATACCCGCTACCGCCAACGTTGGACGCCGGCTGGCGTGGGCCACGACCGTGGGGGTTGGGCCGAACGTGCGCTCGATCACCAACGGGGACCGGGTCCTCTTCGATCCCGACGACCGCTCCGAGGTCGAACTGCATGGCCGGGGGTACGTGCTGCTGCGCGAGCGCGACGTGCACGCGGTGGCCGCCCGCCGGGTGGAGAACGACGGGACGGGCCTCTACCTGTAACCGGCCGGCCCGTAGCCGGGACGACCGGGGCCCGGGTATGCGCCGGGGTATCCCGGACCGGGATAGTCCGGACCGGGGTAGGCCGGACCGGGGTAGCCTGCGGTCGGCCGCGCGGGAGCCAGTACGACGGGCACCGGCACGACCGGCTGCTCCGGTGGCTCCAGCGTGCGTACGGCGCCGTCCGGGAATGTCAGGTGGTAGCGCCCGCCGTCCCAGACCGCTCGGGGCGCGTACGGGTCACGGCCGGCGAAGACCTTGCGGTAAGCGTCGATCGCGGTGAGCAGCCGGCGCTCCTCGGCCAGGGTCTCGGTGAGTTCGTCGGGCGCGAGGCCCACCCCTCGGCGCATCCCGTCACGCAGCAGCGCCAGCCGCGTCGCGTCGAACTGGTAGGCCCGCATCGCCTTGGCCCCGGCGTCGCCCGCGACCCGTTTGGCCCAGCGACGGGCAGCCAGCCGCCGCCCGACGGTGCGCAGCGCAGCCGCCTCCGGCGGGGAGAACCAGCCCGATCGGACGTAGTCTCCGACCACCCGTTCGGTCATCCGCCCCTCGGCGCCGCGCAGCCACAGGGCGAACCCGACCATTCCAAAGAAGATCGGCATCATCACCGCGAAGTATCCGTACAGCAGCACGAACATCTGCTGCGACTGCACCGCGAGCGTGGACATCAGGTTCCAGGTGCCGTGGAGCATCATCGCGACGATGAGTCCGGCGAGCGGCGCGAGCCAGCGCACGCGGCGGTCGGCGGCGCGGGCGGCGACACCGAGCCCGATGCCGGTCATCGACGTGAACAGCGGATGGGCGAAGCCGCTCATCAGGATGCGGGCGATGAAGACCGCGACCACGGCGGTTGCCCCTGCCAGCGGCCCGTTCTTGTCGGCGTTCGCCGCGTAGCCGTGCCCGCCGAGGTAGAGGATGTTCTCGACCATCGCGAAGCCGGTGGCCGACAGTCCGCAGTAGACGATCGAATCGATCAACCCGGAGAACGTACGTCGTCGCACGGCGAACAGCAGCATCGGGCCGAGCGCCTTCATCGTCTCCTCGACGAACGGCGCTACCAGGACAGCGACCAGGCCGTCCGGCAACCCCCAGTGCGCGAACAGCCGGCTCGACACGGTGTTGACGACGAGGGCGATGCCGGTCGCCACGCAGGCACCCCAGCCGAAGCAGAACGCGAGGTACTTGACCGGTTCCGGCTCGTAGCGGTCCAGCCACAGGAAACAGAACACCAGCAGCGGTACGGGCAGGATCGCCGCCACGATGCCGATCGTGAGCGCGAGGGGACCGATCTGCCATCCGACGTACGTCAGCACCGCGAGACCGCTCACAGCGATCAGTGCGATTACGCCACCGAGAAGCGCGCCCCGGCGCCAGTCCAGCCGCTTCGGCGGCGGAGGCGCGGCCGCGAGGACCATTCCCGGGCTCGGGTACGCCGGGATGGGGTCAGGGTTCCCGGCTGGTGGGAGGTCGCTCATGTCGTCAGCCTAGTCAGGGCGGCC
>JAOPWA010000471.1 GCA_025965915.1 Dactylosporangium sp.
CCCACGCGCAGGTCCCCTTCGACGGGCGCGTACCAGCGGCGCAGCCGTTCGGGATTGGTGCACGCGTCCCAGACATCCTCGATCGGCGCGTCGTAGGTGCGGCGGAAGACAGCGCAGCGTGCCTCGCCGGCCGCGATCTGGCGGCGGTGCAGCTCGTGGTGGGTCTTCGTGAGGTCCTCAGTGTCAGTGGTCATGGCTTGTCCGTTCCTTTCGTCGTTGGGTCGGCCGCACGCCTCGTCGTTGGGTCGGCCGCACGCCGCTCGCGCTTGCCTCGGGCAAGTTCGGTCGCCAGCGCGTCGAGGCGCTGTGTCCAGAAGCCCCGGTAGGGATTGAGCCACTCGTCGACCTGCCGCAGCGGTTCAGCGTTGACGGCGTAGAGGCGCCGCGTGCCCTCGGCACGAACGGTCGCGAAGCCGTTGTCGCGGAGCACCCGCAGGTGCTGTGACACGGCCGGCTGCGAGATGCCGAACTCGGCCTGCACCACGGCGCCGAGCTCGCCTGCCGTCCGCTCGCCATCGGCGAGCAGTTCGAGGACGCGGCGGCGCACCGGGTCGCCGAGGATGTCGAACGCGTGCATGTCCGCAGAGTATTAGACAGAGCTTATATAAGCAAGGGCTGAACTTCTTCCCCGTACGGCGCTACCCGCCCGGTTCGGGCTCTCCTGTCTGCCGCAGACGGTCGATCAGGAAACGCGCGGCCGTGCTTCGTCCACGAGCAGCTATCACGACCGAAGGTATGCGACGACGGCGAGGACGCGTCGGTGGGTCTCCCGGTCGGCAGACAACTCCAGCTTCGCGAAGATGCTCGCGACGTGCTTTTCCACTGATCCTTCGGAGATGTGCAGCGCCATGGCGATCGACGCGTTGGAACGGCCCTCCGCCATCGCGGTGAGTACCTGTCGTTCCCGCTCGGTGAGGGCATCCAATCCCCGTCCCCGGCGGGTGCGGCCCAGGAGCTGCCGGACGACTTCAGGGTCGAGTACGGTACCGCCGCTCCCGACCCGGTCGACCGCGTCGAGGAACTCGCCGATGTCGGCCACGCGGTCTTTGAGCAGGTAACCAATCCCGCGGATGTCTGCGCTGAGCAGCTCGGCGGCGTACCGGTCGACTACGTACTGGGATAGCAGCAGCACGCCCACGCCGGTCTGGCGGGCCCGCTCGAACGCTCCGATTGAGCGGGCGCCCGTCACGACGGCTGCCAGTAGCACCAGACCGATCACCGTCACGCTGGCCGCCGCCGTGTAAAGCGTGGCGGCCACGAAGACCAGGCAGACCACCGAGACGAACGGGCCGACAAGTAGATGCCCGGTCTCACGCCAGGTGCGCGCTCGCACCGGCTCAGTGATCAATCGCGCGAGCATCGTCATCAGCCGTCCAACCGCCTGCGGGTGCGTAGCCAGTATCCGGCGAGCAGGGTCGCGCTGGTGATCACGTACAGCCATTCGACGCCGCCATCACGGCCGAGTAGCAGGTCGGGTGCGTGCAGCCGGACGCGTACCAGCGCGTTGCCGTAGTCCGGTCCAGCGTCGGTATCCATCGACAGGGCCGTCCAGCGTGGTCTTCACAGTCGGCCGTCCCCTCGTCTGCCATTCGTTGTCAACGCTCACGTCGACCGACGCTATTGCCGTACGGTGCGGCCCGGTACGCGGTTGTCCTCCGTCTGTACCGGGGGATAACCCCCGCTCCCGGCCGCCGGCTCGGCAGGATGTCGAACGGGGCAACGCCGACTCGCGGGCCGATCTTGGCCGGATGTTTGCGACCGGAATGGCACGGCAGTACATCCGCACGACGACTACCGCTCGTTCCGGTGGGCGCGCTGTGGGACGAGGCGTAATAGCTGCCCGGTTGACCGCTTCGGCCTACCCGACCATGACGAAGGCCCAGGTCAAGATCCCTGATCAGGGTCCTGCCTGGGCCTCCGGGGTGGAGCCGCCTGACGGAATCGAACCGTCGACCTACGCATTACGAGTGCGTCGCTCTGCCGTCTGAGCTAAGGCGGCAACGGTAGACCAGTGTACGCGACCAATCCGTAAGCTGTGCGACGGGTTTGCGGACGCGTCGTGTATCGATCGTCGTACTCACGCGGTAACGTCCCGCGCGTGGATCCCGACAAGATGTCCCGTGCCTCCGGGGAGCTCACGGCCGACCCGGGTGACCCCATGCCGATCGAGCCCACGCAGAAGCCGACTCCACCCGTCAGCGACGCCCATCCCCGCCCCACTTCGATGCGACCCGAACAGCTCGGCTTCACACTGCGCCGCGGTGTGCCATGGCTGAGCCCGTCACTGCTCGCTGGCACCGCGGTGCGGGTCGGCATGGCCGGTCTGTTCGGCGCCTACCTCGACAAGCGTGAGCTGCAGAGCGCGCTGCACTCGGAGATCTTCGACGAGCGCGTCGGCGGCGCCGAGGACGGCGAGCTGTGGCTGGACTACGTGGCCGACCTGGGCGACGGGTTCAACGCGACCTACTCGATCGCATACCTGCTGGCCCAGCCGCAGCTCACGGTCGACGGTGAGACCCTGCCCCGCGGCCGCGTGCTGGTGATGGGCGGCGATCAGGTCTACCCGACCGCGAGCGGGCAGCAGTACGAGGACCGGTTCAAGGGGCCGTACGAGGCGGCGCTGCCCCGACCCCCGGCCGACGGCGACCGGCCCACGATGTACGCCCTGCCGGGCAACCACGACTGGTACGACGGACTGACCGCCTTCCTCCGCCTGTTCACCCAGGCCCACGGGGAGATCGGTGGCTGGCATACACCCCAGAGCCGGTCCTACTTCGCGATCGAGCTTCCCCACCGCTGGTGGCTGTTCGCGATCGACGCGCAGTTGGACGCCTACATCGACGATCCCCAACTGCACTACTTCCGGGAGGCGGCCAAGTCGCTGCGGCCCGGTGACCGGGTGATCCTGTGCCCGCCCAACCCGACCTGGGTCGAGGCCACGCACGATTCGAAGGCCTACGACACGGTCGACTACTTCGTGCGCACGATCATCGCCCCCACCGGGGCGCAGGTGCGCCTGATGCTCTCCGGCGACCTGCACCACTACGCCCGCTACACCCGGCCCGACCGTGAGCTGATCACGGCCGGGGGCGGCGGCGCCTACCTGTACGCGACGCACCACCTGCCCGAGCGGCTCGACGTGCCACCGAAGACGACCCTGGTGCGCAAGAAGAGCCCGAGCCAGGAGTACGAGCTGGCGGCGACATACCCGACCAAGAGCCGCTCCCGGCAACTGGCCGCTGGCGTCTTCGGTCGCCTGCCAAGGCGCAACCCTGGTTTCACCACCTTGCTGGGAACCATCCAGCTGCTCCTCATGCTCGCGTTCACCGGTGCCTCCCAGCGAATGTCGGGCCCGGAGCAGCGCCTGTTCACGATCCCGGTCGTCCTTATGGCCCTCATCGTGCTGGGCGCCACCATCGGCTTCTCGATGCCACCGACGGCAGGAAACAGGCGCCTCAAACACTGGACTCTCGGAACCGCTCACGGTGCGGCGCAGATCGGGCTGGGTGTCCTGGGGGCGTGGGCGTGGCTGAGGCTTCCGTTCCACGATCTGCCGTGGCCGCTGCCCCTGGTCGTCGCGGCGCTCGCCTACCTGCCGGTCAGCGGCCTGTTCGCCAGCGAGATCGTGGCCGGATACCTGCTGGTGGCCAGCGCGTTCAATGTCAACGTCAACGAACTGTTCGCGGCGCAGGGCATCGTCGACCACAAGTCGTTCCTGCGGCTGCACCTGGACGGCGACGGGACGCTGACGATCTATCCGATCGCGGTTGACCGGGTCGGTCGCAGGTGGAGAGCGGCACCGGACGCGCCCTCGGAGAAGCCGTGGATCGAGCCGACCCGCCCGCTGACCGTCCGACTCGCGGAGAAGCCGATCCGACTGCGCTGACGACGGCCCACGCTCACACCGTCGAGCGGGACGGGGTGAGTGAACTCAGCCGTACTGCTTGTCGTGCGCCTGACGGGGGCCGCAGACTGACGCGCGGCTGCACGAGCAGCGCGAACCGTCCGTGTCCAGGCGGACCACCACCGAGTCGCGCGGCACGCTGTGCCCAACGACCCGCCCATCACCCTCCGGAGTGGACACCCGGGAGCCGACCGGGGGCGCGCTCGCCTGGAACTGTTGATAGAGCGGGTGCTCGTACTTCAGGCAGCACATCAGCCGTCCGCACGCTCCGGAGATGCGCAGCGGGTTGAGCGGCAGGTCCTGGTCTTTGGCCATCCGTATGGTGACCGGTTCGAAATCGGTCAGGAACGTCGCGCAGCACAGGTCGCGCCCGCACGAACCAATCCCACCCTGCACCCGTGCCGAGTCGCGTGCCGACAGTTGGCGCAGTTCGACCCGGCAGTGCAGGGTGGCGCCGAGGTCGCGCACCAACGACCGGAAGTCGACCCGATGCGGTGCGGTGAAATAAATCGTCGTACGCGGGCCCTTG
>JAOPWA010000505.1 GCA_025965915.1 Dactylosporangium sp.
TTCGGTAACCGGTAGTTACCGAAAAGGCGTCGATCCCCGCATCCGAAGATACGGGGATCAACGCCGTACGATTGCCGCCAGGTCGACCGCCCTCACGGCAATCGATCCTTCACCAGCGCCGGAAACCGGCGCCGAGCTTAGATCAGAGGGGGCGGACCTGCTCGGCCTGCGGGCCCTTCTGACCCTGCACGATCTCGAACTCCACCCGCTGGTTCTCCTCCAGGGAACGGTAACCGCCGGACTGGATGGCGGAGAAGTGAACGAACACGTCGTCGCCGCCCCCGTCCTGGCTGATGAAACCGAAGCCCTTGTCGGCATTGAACCACTTCACGGTACCCTGTGCCATTACAAAACTCCTTGTCAGGCGTGAAGACCTGCACTCGCAGGCCTGAAGCCGTCTTGGTCTAGCGGCCCCGCATCGCCTAACCCACTGACAGCAGCAACTCAACACCGCGATACGTCAAACGGCTGCGATAAGGCGAACCACCTACCCAAAAACCTCGGTAACGCTAGCAAGAACCCGGGGGTTTTCATAGTTGTGACGTCACATCCGCGTGCCGCCGCGTCCCAACTGCCGAAACGGCAGTCCCGTGAGGCCGGCGCACGCCCGCACGACACCGGCCAAGCGGGTTCACCGCCACATCCGGCGACTGCCGCCGCATCGGACGACCGGTAGCGGCCGGCGTCGTAGTCGAACCGCCGCGCGTTAGGCCGCTCGATCGGCGGTAAGCAGACGGTATAGACGTCAGGCAGTAAAGGTGACCATGAGCATCAATGGAAAGCCCGTGGCGTTCCTGGTCTCCAGGGAAGGTATCGAGCAGCGCCAGCGGTCGCTGAACCTGCCCGGCCGGCCGCGCAGGTTTACCGGCTCGACAGTGGGTAGTAACCCCCGCCCGAGGTCGGCGCACCTGCCGGCCAGCTGTAAGGAGGTGGCCCGACGTGGGGCGCTACCGGGACGAAATCAAACAACTCGCCGCGCCGCTCGCCGAGGCCCGCGACTTAGACCCGATCCTGGACCGTGTCGACGGGGCCCGGATCGTGATGCTGGGTGAGGCCAGCCACGGCACGCACGAGTTCTACGAGTGGCGGGCGACGCTGACCCGGCGGCTGATCGAGGAGCACGGCTTCTCGTTCGTCGGCGTCGAGGGCGACTGGCCCGACTGCGACCGGGTCGACCGGTCGGTGCGCTGTCGCGGCGACGCGCCCGACGACCCGCGCGAGGCGCTCGAGGAGTTCGAGCGGTGGCCGACCTGGATGTGGGCCAACGAGGAGGTCGTCGACTTCTGCTGCTGGTTGCGGGACCGCAACCTCAACCTCGAGCCCGCGAACCGGGCCGGGTTCCACGGCCTGGACGTGTACTCGCTGTGGGAGTCGATGCGGGAGCTCATCCTTCATCTACGCGAGCACGACCCCGACAAGGTCAGGACAGCGGTGGACGCGTACCGGTGTTTCGAGCCGTTCGGCGAGGATCCGCAGCGCTACGCCATGGCGACCCGGTTCGTGCCTATGAGCTGCGAGGAAGACGTGGTCAAGCTGCTGCGCGCGGTGCGGGAGCACGCGGCCGAGGCCGGCAGCGAGGAGTTCGCCGTATGGCAGAACGCCGAGGTCGTGGCCGGGGCCGAACGCTACTACCGGGCGATGGTGGCCGGTGGCGCGAACTCCTGGAACGTCCGGGACCAGCACATGATGGACACCCTCGACCGGCTGCTGGCGCACTACGGGCCGGAGTCCAAGGGCGTGGTGTGGGCACACAACACCCATGTCGGCGACGCCCGCGCCACCGACATGACCCGGGCCGGGATGTTCAACATCGGACAACTCGGCCGGGAGCGCTACGGGCGCGACCGCGTCGTGCTCGTCGGGTTCGGCACCCACCGGGGCACCGTGATGGCCGGGCACGAGTGGGGCGCCCCCATGGAGGTGATGCGGGTGCCGCGGGCCCGGCAGGGCTCGCTGGAGGACGCTCTGCACGCCGACGCGCCGCCGCAGGCGCAGTTCGTCTTCCCGCCCGCCTCGGGTACCCGGCCCCGCCTGCTCACCGACTGGCTCGATCACCGCGCGGTCGGTGTGGTCTACCACCCTGACCGGGAGAGTTGGGGCAACTACGTTCCGACGAAGCTCGGTGACCGCTACGACGCGTTCTGCTGGTTCGACGAGACCCGCGCCGTGCGCCCGCTGCACGTTCACCGTGTCGAAGCCGAGGAACCGGAGACCTACCCGGTCGGTGTCTGAAAGAGAGTGCCCGGTCGGTGCCTGAAAGAGCGCGCCGTCCGGATGTATATGGCCTGGTCGACCCCCTCCCCGAACGTTCGGGGAGGGGGTCGACCCATGCTTGTACCGGTCAGCGCGCGCCCGCGCCGCTGGCCTGCCAGTCCAGGCGGGTCAGCAGTTGCCGGGCCTGCTCGGCATAGTCGGCGTCCACCATGACGGCGTACTGGGCCGCCGACAGCTCACTGCGGGAGGCGAAGTCACGTCGACCTCCGGTCATGGCGTGTGCGATCGCACCGAAGGCCGCGCCCCACAGGGCGCCGATGACCAGGCCGGTGAGCAGCAGCGCCCACCATGCCGACACGGTGAAGATGCTCAGCAACAGGCCGATCAGCAAGCCGAACCAGGCGCCGGTGGCAGCACCGGCGAGCGCCGCGCGAGCGGTCGTCATCCGGCCCAGTACCTTCTCGACCAACCTCAGGTCCGTCCCGACGATCGTGGTGTGCTCGACCGGGAACTGGTTGTCGGACAGGTAGTCCACGGCGCGCTGCGCCGACTCGTAGTCGGGGTAGGTCGCGACAGTCACGGTCGGGCGCCCGGAACTCGGGCCACCCATGCTGCCGCCTGGCGCTGCGGGCACTCCGGCCGGGCCGGCCGGAATGTTGGATGATCCGGAGCCGGGCAGACCCGGCGTCGGACCGTCTGCGGGATTCGACGGCATGGTGGTCACATCTACCTCCTTAGTCCCCCCCTGCATTCCCCGATATGCCGGCCGGTAACGCTCCCCTCCCCCGCGCGTCAATCCGGTCCGGATTCGAAGCGGACGGTGGTCACGGTGCGGCCGGCCGCCGTCTGCTGGCCGGCGCCGACGATCACCGCCGGCGTGTGGTGCTCCAGTTCGCCGTACGTTCCGCCGTCGCGGCCCGCGTCGTTGTACCCCTGTACGGCGTCGCCGTCCGGACCTGTCGTCTTCGACCGCGGGAGATCGCAGTAGGGCAACCCCGGGTGCAGGTCGAACCGCCGTTCGATCATCACGTGGCCGCCGGGGACGGGCAGCCGGTAAGCGCACCGGCCGGTCCCGACCGAGGCCTGCAGGCCCACCTTGAACCGGTCCATCCCGCTGATGTCGAGTTCCAGATTCTCGTCGCTCACGTACAGGTGGCCCGAGGTCACCGGTTCGAAATAGTCGCGGTACGTGGGCACGCCCCGGTATCCGAGGAACATCCGTCCACCGGCGGGAACCTGCAGGACGCTCCAGGCGCTTACCGGCTGGCCCGCCGGCCCCTCCATCACCTCGAGGGTGACCGTGGTGGCGTAGATCGCCTCGTTGGGCCCTCCGGCGAGCCACTCGAACTCCCGCCGCGCCTGCACGGTCATGTGACCCGCTCCGTGCAGGTCCTCCAGGCGCGCCCGCGTCAACAGTCGGCAGAACCGCTCGTCGAGCACCTGGACCTGCCAGTGCCCCGGGTCGATCTCGTCGGGTACGAGGTAGTCGGTCGAGTCGTCGGCGACCGGATCGCGCCAGAACCAGGAGACTTCCGGCCCGAACCAGAGCCGGTCGCCACCGACGTTCCAGTCCCCCACCTCCGGATCGGTCCAGTACGCGTCGCGTCCGGCCACCTGTACCTGAAGCACCCGTCCCCGCTCGGGGGCGAACGTCAACTCGGCGTGATCCCAGCG
Organism: Dactylosporangium sp.; assembly: GCA_025965915.1. Lineage (GTDB taxonomy): Bacteria > Actinomycetota > Actinomycetes > Mycobacteriales > Micromonosporaceae > Planosporangium. Next base: position 3,889 of record JAOPWA010000505.1, read on the forward strand.
CCAGGTCGGCTCCATGCCCCCTCCTCGGTCGCGTCCGGGATACCGTGCCCGCGTCTACCCGTACCCGAGGGTTTCGATCCGACTGGATCTTCATGCCCGGAGCCGCGGCCGTCGAGGCACACCCTGATCCGCTGAACCAAGACCGGTGCTCTCGCTGCTTGAGAAATATGTTTCACATTGTGGACGGTCGAAAGGTACTCGGAATCCTGAACTATCCTCGTTGGGTGCTCAAAAACGAACCCGTGCGTACCCTGCTGCTCGAAAACATCCATCCGGATGCGGTTGCCCGGCTGAAATCGGAGGGACACCAGGTCGAGACCGTCTCCCGGGCGTTGGACGAGGACGAGCTGATCAAGCGGCTCGACGGCGTACACCTGCTCGGTATCCGCTCGAAGACGACGGTGAGTGCCGCCGCCCTGGCGGCCGCCCCCGAACTGCGGGCCATCGGCGCCTTCTGCATCGGCACCGAGCAGATAGACCTGGGCGCCGCCGCGCGCTCCGGTATCGCCGTGTTCAACGCCCCGTTCTCCAACACCCGCAGCGTCGTCGAGTTGGCCCTGGCCGAGATCATCGCGTTGACCCGGCGGCTGACGGAGAAGAACTCGGGGATGCACGCCGGCGTGTGGGACAAGGCCGCCGAAGGCAGCCACGAGGTGCGCGGCCGCACGCTCGGCATCGTCGGCTACGGCAACATCGGCACCCAGCTGTCCGTACTCGCCGAAAACCTGGGCATGCGGGTGGTCTTCTACGACACCGCCGACAAGCTGGCCCTGGGTAACGCGTACCGCTGCGGCACGCTCGACGACCTGCTCGAGGTGTCCGACATCGTCACGCTGCACGTGGACGGGCGCGCCGGCAACAGCGGGTTCTTCGGCGAGGACCAGTTCGCCCGGATGCGCGCCGGCAGCCTGTTCCTCAACCTCAGCCGTGGCTTCGTGATCGACCACGCGGCCCTGCGCCGCCACCTCGACTCAGGCCACCTCGCCGGTGCCGCCGTCGACGTGTTCCCCACCGAACCCCGGGGCCGCGGCGACGAGTTCCGCTCCGAGCTGCGCGGCCTGCCCAACGTGATCCTCACCCCGCACATCGGCGGCTCGACCGAGGAGGCCCAGGCCGACATCGGCTCCTTCGTCGCCGAGAAGCTGCGTCATTACGTGGTGGAAGGCGGCACGACGCTGAGCGTCAACCTGCCCTCGCTGGCGCTTCCGCTGCAGGCCGGCACCCACCGGCTCGCGCTGGTGCACCATAACGTCCCCGGCGTGCTCGCCGAGGTCAACAGCATCCTGGCCGCCCACACCGTCAACATCGAGGCCCAGCTGCTCGGCACCCGCGGCGAGGTCGGCTACCTGCTCACCGACATCGGCCGCGACTACCCCGAGGAAGTGCTGACCAAGCTGCGCGGCATGAGCCAGGCCATCCGGCTGCGGGTCCTCCCGTGGCTGACCTGATGCGACGCTGCTGACCTGATGCGACGCGGCTGACCTGATGTGACGCGGCCGACCGGTGAGTGACGCGGCCGACCGGTGAGTGACGCGGCTGACCTGATCGAGGCGCTACGGGCCGTCGTGGGCGAGGCGCACGTACTCGTCGACGCGGACCTGCGTGCCCCATACGAAACCGACTGGACCCGCCGGTTCAACGGTCCGGCATCCTGCGTGGTGCGGCCGGCGAGCACAACGGAGGTCGCCGGCGTCGTGTGCGCCTGTGCGGCCGCCGGTGCCGCGATGGTCGTACAGGGCGGCAACACCGGTCTGGTCGGCGCCGGCGTGCCCCGTGCCGGGGAGGTCCTGCTCAGCCTCACCCGACTCGACCAGGTGGAGCCGGTCGACCGGATGGCGAGGCAGGTGACCGTCGGCGCCGGCGTGACCGTGGAAACCCTGCAGAAGCACGCGCGGGCTGCCGGCATGGACTTCGGTATCGACCTCGCCTCGCGCTCGGCAGCCACCGTGGGCGGCCTTGTCGCGACGAATGCGGGCGGTATCCGGGTGCTGCGCTACGGCAGCATGCGTGCCCAGCTC
>JAOPWA010000551.1 GCA_025965915.1 Dactylosporangium sp.
GGCGGTGGTGGCGACGACCTGTGCGCCGTCGGTCAGCAGCAGGTTCACTCGTGAGCCCGTCGACTCGGCGGCGACCTCGGCGACCGTCTCGGCGACAGCGTCGGCGGGTGGCGTACCCGCCCGCAGGCGCGCCCGTACCAGTGCCCACAGCAGGGCGGCGTCGGTGGGCGCCTCGAGGGTGAGCAGGTCGCGCGTCGGCAGCCGCTCGGCGAGCTTGGCCATCGAGTCCGGCCATCCGGCGACGGCGCCGTTGTGGCTGAACAGCCAGGGGCCGTCGGCAAAGGGGGCGACCGCTGTCTCGAGCACGGGCATGCCGGTGGTCGCATTTCGAACCGCGGCGACGATGGCGCGCGAGGTTACCGTCGCAGCCAGCGCGGACAGGTTGCCGTCCGCCCACATCGGACAATCGCGGCGGTACCGCAGTGGGGTCACCGCTTCGTCGGGGTACCAGCCGACCCCGTACCCGTCGGCGTTGACCGTCCCACCGTGGCGCATGTCGTTCGGTGCCCACGACTGGCGTAGGAGCGAGTGCGGCGGCTCGGTCAGTAGCCGGCCCAGCGGCACGGGCGGTCCCAGGTAGGCGAGGTGCCGGCACACGCGTCAGTCCACCTCACGCAACTGCGCGTCGCGGGCGCAGCGGAAGCCGCTGAAGATCTGCCGGCGGATCGGGAAGTCCCAGTTGCGGAACGTGCCCCGGCAGGCCGCCGCGTCGGTGCCGAACGAGCCGCCGCGAAGCACCTTGTACTTCGGCCCGAAGAACACTTCGGAGTATTCGCGGTAGGGGAACGCGGCGAAGCCGGGGTAGCCGACGAAGTCCGAACTGGTCCACTCCCACACGTCGCCGGTGAGCTGGTGTACGCCCAGCGGCGAGACGCCCTCCGGATAGGCGCCGGCTGCTGCTGGGGCGAGGTGGCGCTGGCCCAGGTTCGCGTGGTGCGGCTGCGGAGACCCGTCCCCCCACGGGTACCGGCGGGAGCGTCCGGTCGCGGGGTCGAACCGGGTGGCCTTCTCCCATTCCGCCTCGGTCGGCAGTCGCTTGCCGGCCCACCCCGCGTACGCCTGCGCCTCGTAGAAGCAGACGTGCACCACGGGCTCGTCGGGGTCCACCGGTTCAGTGCGGCCGAAGCGGGTGTACGCCCACCCGTCGCCGTCGCGCTGCCAGTGCATCGGCGCGGTCAGGTCGGCCTCGACCCGGTGGCGCCAGCCAGCTTGCGACCACCACCGCGGATGGTCGTAGCCGCCCTCGGCGATGAACCGGGCGTACTCGCCGTTGGTCACGGCCGCGGCGTCGATGAAGAACGCGGGAACGTCGACGTCGTGTGCCGGGCGTTCGTTGTCGAGGGCCCACGCCTCGGTGGAGGTACCCATGGTGAACGGGCCGCCGGGGATCAGCACCTCCCCGGTAACGCGCGTCGGGGCCCGCGGCGGGGGCGGCGCGGCCAGGACGGGAGTACCGACCCGAAGCTGATGGGTGGCGAGCATCGTCTCGTCGTGCTGCTGCTCGTGCTGGACGATCATGCCGAACGCGAAGCCGTCCATCGTGAGCCGGCTACCCTCCAACGGCACACCGTCGAGCAGGTCCAGCACCTTGTCGCGCACGGTTCGCACGTACCCTCGCGCCTCTTCCGGCCCGAGCAGCGGCAGTTGCGGACGGTCGGAGCGGGGGTGGCGGAACGCGTCGTAGAGCTCGTCGATGTCACGGCGTACCGGGTCGCGCCCGCCCACGTCGCGGACCAACCACAGCTCCTCCTGGTTGCCGACGTGGGCCAGGTCCCACACCAGTGGCGACATCAGCGGCGAGTGCTGGCGAACCAGGTCGTCGTCGTCCACGGCGTCGGTGAGCAGCGCGGTACGTACCCGGCTGCGCTCCAGTTCGACCGCGACGCGTGCGCGCAGTCGCTCGGCCGTCTCATCGGTCATCGCTGTGCCCTCTCGTTCTGGCGTCGGTCGACGATGTCGATCACCGCGTCGCGGGCCGCCGACGAAAGATCGGTGCGGCCGATGGCCCGTGCCGCCGTGTCGAGCACCCGCCCGGCGGCGGTCGCGAGTGCGGGATCGGCGAGGCCCATCCGGGCCGCGTCCAGCCAGCGGCCCTCGACCGGCTGGCAGGCCGCGCGGGCGGCATCGAGCGCGTGATCGTCGTCGAGCAGCGCGGCCACGACCGCGACCGGCGCGAACCATTCGCCGGCGGGCTGGGCGTCCAGGAATCGCAGCTCCAGGTACCCGCGGGGGCGTATCGGCGGGAACAGGGTGCCGAGGTGGTAGTCGAGGTCGTCGGTGGTCGGCGGATCGGGTAGCGCCCCGGCGATCCAGTCGGCGAAGGTGACGCCGGACGGTGCGTCCCAGTTCGGGCCGGGCCGGCGTACGCACAGCAGGGGAGCGGCCAGGGCGTACCGCGCCCAGGCGAGCGCGGGATCGGTAGTCTGCTCGACCGGAGCGGTGCGCCGGCTGTCCATGCCCAGCCAGGCCCGCATCCGGGCCGAGGCCCAGCCGCTGTCGTGGCCGGCGTACCGGCGGGCGGTCGCGAACGTCGCGAGCAGGACCGGGCCGAGCGCGTGTACCGCGGCCCAGCGCTCGGCGAGTCGGTGCGGCTCGCCTGCGTCCACGCAGATCTGCAGGCCGGCGGTGCTGCACATCATGGTGTGCCCGTGGCAGGAGTGCGCGTCGAATGCGTGCTGCATCGCCGCGTACCGGGGGGTGTCCAGCAGTCGGCGTGGACGCCGGTGCGGGTCGATGCCGGAGTCCCCCAGGCGCAGGCCGGCGGCGGCCAGCAGATCGGCCAGGTGGGCCCTGTCGCGGTCGACGGCGTGGCGAAGCAGGGTCAGCGACGAAGCGGGCGCCGATGAGATCTCTACCTGGCCGCCCGGCTCCAGCGTCACGACGCTGCCGTAGGGCAACGACTGATGGGGGCCATCGGGGGTCAGCGAGGGCGGCGCGTGGGGGCCGAGGGTTCGGCGCAGCAGCGCCGGGTCGAGCGGAGCGCCGGGGTCGTCCATGTCATGGACGGTCCACTCCAACTCCGCGCCGACGAGTGCGGGCGGTCCGGTCTTGAAGCAGATCGAGGCTATGTACCCCTCGGCCTCGGCCACCTCGTGGAGGATGGCGGCCTCGGTGGCGCGACGCTGCGGAACGCTCGCCATAAGCTCCCCGAATGCCCTGGACGACTCTTTCCGAACCTACCCAAGACTTGCGGTCGTGCACAGCGGATTCTGACTCCGAACCGGATGTTGACCCATGTGTCGGCGCGCATACCGCCTTCCAGTGGGGGTATGAGTAGGCGCGGCCCGCGGACGAAGGCGAGGCAACCATGGTGGCGAAGCTGCTGGCACGCTGGGTGGTCATGGTCATCGCGGTGCCGCTGATCGCGGCCGTCATCCGGTGGCTGAGTCGAGCCCTGGAGGAGCGCGGCGGGTCGACCCGTACGAGCAGGTTGCTGCGCCACACGGCCGACGCGTTGCGGCGGGAGCCGGCACGGACGGAGGAACGCGCCGGCAGACGTTGGTGAGAGGTACCCGGCCGTCTTTCCAAGATCAACGCGGGGGTCGACAGCACCCCAGCCCGATGACACCTCGGTCATTTTCTTGGCTCAGACCGGCCGCACCCGCCACAATCGCCAGATGAGCAGGCAATCGAGGTGAGCAGGGCAATCCAGGTGAGCAGGGCAGCAAATTACGCGCTGGCCGCGCTGACGGTACTGGCCACGATCGTGGCGGGGCCGGTTCCGGCCGGTGCGCACGCGCCGGCGCAGCCGGTGCCGGACGCCGCCTACTACCGGTCCGAGATAACGGGTGGTGTCACTCCGGCGACGACGGGGGTGACCGCTCGCGTCGACCCGGGCGGGGAGTGGATCGAGCTGTCCAACGCGGGCCCGGCGACCGTCGTGGTGCTCGGCTACACCGGCGAGCCGTACCTGCGGATGACCGCGACGGGCGCCGAGGAGAACGAGTTGTCCCAGACCACGTACCTCAACCGGGCACTGTTCGCCGACAGCGTGCCGACGGCCGCGGGCACGAGCAGTGTCGCGCCGGCCTGGAAGCAGATCGGCGCCACGGGCACGGTCCGCTGGCACGACCACCGCATCCACTGGATGGGCCGCGACCGGCCGCCCGCGGTCGCGTCGGACCCGACCCACCAGCACCTGGTCGGCAACTGGATCGTGCACGCGACCGCGGACGGGACCCCTTTCGAGGTCCACGGGGCGCTGCGATGGATCGGCAAGCCGGCGACCGCCGGGAGCACGTCGCCGGTACAGGCCTGGCTGCTGACGCTGCTCGCCGGCATGGCGGTGGTCGTGGGCATGCTGACCATCGCCTTGATCCGGGCGCGTCGCCGGCCGACTGCGGGTCGGCGGCCCGTCACTGGGCCAGCGCCGTCACCGGCGCCGTCAGGGTCGTAGCGCCGGCCGGGCCGGTGGGGACCGACAGTGTGACCGTCGTGCCGCGGCCGGGCGCCGTCTCGATGTGTATCTGGCCGCCCAGCGCCTGGACCACCGAGCGCACGATCGCCAGGCCGAGGCCGGTACCCGTGGCGGTGCGTCCCCGCGGGATCCAGGCGTGCACGGCCGCCGCCTCCTCGGGCGTCATGCCGGCCCCGCTGTCGACGACCCGGATCTGCCATCCGGACGCGTCACCGTGACCGACGAGTTCGATGCGGTCGCCGGGCCTGGTGAACTTCACCGCGTTCTCGATGAGGCAGTCCAGCGCCGCCTCCAGCCGCTCGGAATTCACCATCCCGGTACCGATGTCGGAGTGCACGTACCAGAGCCGGTCCGCGGTGGGCTCCCAGCGGCGGGCGATGCGCAGCAGTTCCAGGTCCAGGTCGGTGGGGCGCAGCGGGTACGGCTCCTCCATCTGCATGAGGGTGACCAGTCGCTGGGTGATGCGGGCAAGCTTGTCCATCTCGTCGAGGACCACGTCGGTATCTTCGAGGGTCGTCTCGTCGTGGTGGGCGGCGCGGACCAGTTCGGTGTAGCCACGGGCGACGGTGATCGGGGTACGCAGCTCGTGCGAGGCCAGCCGGACGAACAGTTGGTGCACCTCCAGGCGCCGCCGTTCGGCCTCGGCCAGGCGCTGGACCTCGCCCAGGGCGAGGTTTCGCCGGTTGACGTGCCAGACCATGACGCCGAACGTGCTCGCCATCAGCGGCACCTCGGCGGTCTCCTCCCAGCCGATCTGGCCGAGGGCGGCATGGTGGCAGAGGATGTAGCCGGTGACGGCGGTGACCAGCACCAGGGCGGTGACCATGCCGGCGGCCCGCCAACGGGTGAAACCGTAGACGAGCGCGAGGCCGATCCAGATGAAGTGAAACGGGACGGTCTCCTGCCCGGGAAGCAGGTACATCAGCACCGACCACAGGACGGCGGCGACCGCCCAGCCTCCGACCAGAAGCCGGTTAGTCGATGGTGAAGCGGTAGCCCACATTACGTACCGTTTCGATGCGGTCTGGCCGGTCCAGCTTCATGCGCAGCCGGCGGATGCAGACGTCGACGACATTGCTGCCCGGGTCGAAGGTGAACCCCCACACGTCGGAGAGCAGTTCGCCGCGGCTGCACGCGTGCCCCGCGCGTCGCATCACGTGCTGCAGCAGCAGGAACTCACGAAACGACAGCTCGACCTGGCTGCCGGCCACTTCGGCGCGGCGCAACCGCAGGTCCAGCAGGACCGGGCCGGCGCGCAGCCATCGTGTGGCCGCGCCCGGCGCCGGCACGCGCAGCCGGGCACGCACCCGCGCGAGCAGTTCGGCCACGGCGAACGGCTTGCCGAGGAAGTCGGCGGCGCCCGTCTCCAGTACGGCGACCCGGGTGCCGATCTCGGGCACCGCCGACAGGACGAGTACCCGCTGCTCGGGTCGTACCTCGACGAGGCGCTCCAGCACCTGGGTGCCCGTCATGTCGGGCAGCATGAGGTCCAGCACGACCAGGTCGAAGTCGCCCGCCAGGGCCTCGTTGAGTCCGTCGCCGCCCCGTGCCGCGCGCTCCACGCCGTGCCCGTCGTCGGTGAGGGCGCGGGAGACGAGCCGCGCGATCCGGTCGTCGTCCTCGATGACAAGCACCCGACTCAAAACCTTTGCCTCTCCGAAGATGACAGCCCTCGCGAAATCGCGCCGTGGCCCTATTGGAGCCGGAGTGTGGCGCCGCGCGCCAGGGCTGGGCGCTGTCGTGTCACCGGCCGGGCGGTTTGCCGGAAACATTCAGCGACATGGGTGAGTATGTCATCACCGGTCAGTCAACCGATTCACGCGAACGGTGGGTTTAACACCCCCGAGGACCCGACACCTTACGCGAATGGGGGAGTCGATAGAGGACGGCGACGATGACAGTCGCATGACAGGTCCGTCATGAATCTCAGCATGTTCCCAGCCGACCCTAAGGATTCGTCCTGACGCCTGCCCACCAGGGCCGGCTCTTGAAGGACCCGAGGGGGTTACCGCATGTTGCGTCGCCTCTCCCGGCGAGGGTGGACCGTTGCGGCGACAGGCCTGCTAACGCTGGCCGGCTTCGCCGTGGTAACCGCGCTTCCCGGCGTCGCCGCCGCCGCTCCCACGGACGGCAGCATCACGCTGAAGGTGGAAAGCGCGAGGACGGTCGGCCCGGCGCCGGAGATTCAGAAGGGTGACCCGGTCACCCACTACAAGTGGCTCATCACCGCCGATGACGCGGGCAACCCGCATGACGCGGTGGCGAACTGCCTGCCCTCCCGGGCCGGGGTGGCCAGCACCCCGGACTTCGCAGACAAGTGCCAGTGGCCGTCCATTCGCCACACTCCCGGTGCGGTACCGGTCGTGGCGCAGGGCGACGACACCATCCTCAACACCACCAAGAGCCTGGACCTGCTGCCGGTCGGCAAGTACCTCATTTCGGTGACCGCCGACGGGTACAAGATCGACGGCAAGCACTTCACCGTCACAGGTGGACAGACCGAGTCGGTGGTCGTCGACATGCAGCCGTACCCGCTGCCGTTGGGCACCATCCGGATCCAGGTCTTCAACGACACCAACCCGGTCGACGGCACGTACGAAGTGGACGCGGAGAAGGGGCTGCCCGGCTTCACCGCGCACCTCGCCGACGTCCTCGGCCAGGTCAGCGTCGACTACTACGGCAATCCGCTGTGCACGCAGTACGTGCGCAGCGCACCGGACACCGCGCACCTGAAGGGTGCGATCGTCTTCGAAAATGGCAAGCCGAAGATCGCTCCCGGCTCGATCGGCCGGTGCATCAGTGACGCCCAGGGCAACATCGTCATCGAGAACCTCGGACCCGACCGCTACGCCTCTCAGGTGGTGGCGCCGACCGGCCAGGTGTGGGCGCAGACCACCACGCTCGAAGGCAACTTCGACCACGACATCTGGGTGCAGGAGAACGACACGGGGCTCGACACCGAGCAGACGATCGGTGGTGAGCCGGTACCGTACGTGCACTTCGGCTTCGTCTCGCCCAAGGCGCTGCCCGCGAACGCAGCAACGACCGGCGAGATCGTCGGCACCGCGGTGGTCGGCCGTACCTATGTCGGCGGCCAGGGCGGCACCACGCTGCCCAACAACGGTGTCGCCGGCGCGAGTATCGCCGGGCCCGTCTCGCAGCCGTGGGTGGCGCTTTCCGCGCTCGGCAACGGCGACCAGATGGTCTACATGGCCCGCGGCGGCACCGACGGCAAGTTCGACATCACGAACGTGCCCGACGGCGACTACCAGCTGACGTTGTGGGACGCGCCGCAGGAACTGATCGTCGACTCGTTCAATGTGACCGTGCGTGGCGGTCAGAAGGTCGACGTTGGCAACAAGATCCTGGTCGGCTGGTTCAACGAGGTCCGTGGTTCGGTCTTCATCGATGCCAACGGCAATGGCAAGCGCGATCCGGGCGAGGTCGGCGTGCCGCGGTTCCCGGTGAGCGTCAAGGAGCGCGACAACTCACTGATGGACCAGGGCACCAACACGGTCACCACCGACAACAACGGTCACTACGACATCAAGCAGACGTACCCGTTGAGCAAGTGGTTGGTGCTGGAGGCGTTCAACACCCGCTTCAAGACCACCGGCATCACGTACAAGGCCGACAACGAGCCGACGCCCACGACGATGCTCGGTGCCGCTGTCGACCTGAACTTCCTGCCCATCATCGGGCTGTCGGGCACGGTCGACTGGGGCGTCAAGCCGTTCTCCGGCGGTGACAACGGCGGCATCGCCGGCACCGTCACCTACGACACCACCCGTAACGAACTCGACGCGGCCAACTCGGTCACCGAGACCTACCAGCCCGGCATCCCGGGCGTCCCGGTCCACCTGTACGCGGTGGTGCGTGACGCCAACGGCGATCCGGTACGCAACGCCGACGGCTCACTGCAGCGGGGCCAGGAGCTCAACGACGCGTACACCTCGGAGACGTGGCAGTCCGGCCGCGGCTGCACGGCCCGCATGTGGAACGGCACGCCGCTCACCGACCAGCAGGCGCTGCCGGAGTTCGGGACCGCCGCCAACCAGACGTGCGTCGAGGCGCCGATGATGGGCATGCAGTTCGCGCCCAGCGAGAACGACCCGAACAACTTCGGTCAGACCGTCAACGGCAACTACGCGTTCACCGACTCGAAGTACAACCTGTACCCGGCAGGCGACCCGAACAACCCGGGCCCGAACCACGACATGCCGATGTACGCGCCGCTGCCCGCCGGCCAGACGCAGAAGCTGCTCCCCGATGACTACATCGTGGCCGTAGACGTCCCGGACAACCCGGTCGGCGGCGGCAAGATGTACCAGGTCACCAGGGAAGAGGACGTCAACGTCTTCAACGGTGACGGCTACCTGCCGCAGGACAACTTCCCGCCGACGCCGGCCGAGGCGACCAACCCGCCGGGCGGGCCGGCGCCGACGCCGACTCCCCCGGGCACCAACCCGTCCGGTGGTCCCGGTATCACCTCCGGGTGTGCCGGCGTCAACCATACGGTGAAGGTCACCAACGCGGCGTTCCTCGCCGGTGGTGGCAGCCCGTACGAGGGTCAGCAGAAGCCGCTCTGCGACGCCAAGCTGATAACTGTTCGGGCGGGTCAGACCGTCGCGCCCAACTTCAACCTGTTCACCGAGGTCCCGCTGCCCACGCACTTCTGGGGCCTGACGATCAACGACCTGGCGCTCTCGCACGACAAGCGCAGTGTCGAGTTCGGAGAGGCCGACGGCCTGCCGAACGTGCCGATGGGCATCTATGACTACGCCGGCAAGCTCGTCGACACCGTGGACACCGACTTCAACGGTTTCTACGAGGCGATCGAGCCGTCCACCAGCACCTACAACTGCCCGGTGCCGGCGGGGCCCTGCCCGAACATGTACCGGTTCGTCGGTAACGATCCCGGTCAGCCCGGTCATCTCAACAAGAGCTACAACGCAAGGTTCCGCACCATCGCCACGAACTTCCAGGCATGGCCCGGACTGTTCACGGTGACCGACACGGCACCGACCCAGGTCGCGAGCCTCGGCATCGCACCCGGAACCCACCAGGTCAACCCGGTGGACTGCGACATCGCCGGGAACGCCCCCCAGCTGTTCTCGGTGTCCAAGCCGTACCTGCGCGGCAGTGACAGGGACGCAGCCCGAACGGTCACCATCAAGGGCTCCGGGTTCGGCGACAGCCGCGGCTCGGGCAGCGTCAAGGTGAGCAGCCTGCTGGGCAATGTCTCGGTGGTTTACAACAGCTGGTCGGACCGGGAGATCCGGGTGACCCTCGGCCGGCCGATCCTACCGACCGCGGCGACGCTGTCCGTAACCAACGGATCGGGCAAGCAGACCGTGAACGGCCTGTCGTTCCAGTTCCTGGGCGACGCGACGGCCACACCGGGAACGTTGATCCCTCCGGGCTCGCCGCTCAACCCCGTGCTGCGCCAGGTGAACCCGCCTGCGTCGGCGGTTTCGCCGGGGGAGACGACCTACACCACGGTGCAGGCGGCGCTCGAGGCCGCGGCGTCGGCCGGGGGCGGCACTGAAAACGACCTGGTCATGGTGTGGCCCAACCAGGCGGGCACGGACAACCCGTTCGGCGCGTACTTCGAGAACGTGGTCATCCACTCCTCGGTACGCCTGCAGGGCGTTGGCCCCGGCGGCCAGTACGCCGACGGCACCTACGTGCCGGGCTCGGTCCTCGATGGACGCGCTTTCGGCGTCGACAACCCCGCCGGTGCGGCCTGGCTGAACCTGGTCGGTTCGTTGCAGTACGCCGGATCGACGGCGGTGCCCGACGCGGCGGTGGTCACGGTGCTCGCGAAGCAGGGACAGTTCAACGCGCTCAACGCGCCGACGGTCAACGGGTTCCGCATCACCGGCGGCAACCAGTCGGACTTTGCCGGCAACGTCAACCAGCTCACCGGCGTGAACAAGACGCCGTACGGGGCGACGGGTGCGGCGATCACCCAGGGCGGCGGTGTGTACCTGCACGCCGAAGCCAGCTTCACCCAGGTCACCGACAACGTCATCGTGGGCAACAGCGGTTCGTACGGCGGCGCGGTACGCGTCGGCACCCCGTACACCAATGCCCACAACGAGAACGTCAAGATCTCGCGCAACCAGATTCGGGACAACGGCGGGACCAACCTCGCCGGTGGCATCGGAATCTTCGCCGGCAGCAAGGGCTACTCGGTGGAGCGCAACTCGATCTGTGGCAACTTCTCGGCGGAGTATGGCGGCGGCATCTCGCACTTCGGGCTGTCGCCGGACGGCCACATCTCGGCCAACCGGGTCTACCTCAACCAGTCCTACGACGAGGCCGGTGGCATCATGATCGCCGGCGAGCTGCCGCCGGACCCGAACCAGCTGTCTCCCGGCTCCGGCACGGTCAGCATCAACGGCAACACCGTCCAGGGCAACCTGTCCAACGACGACGGTGGCGGCATCCGGTTGCTGCAGGCCGGCAACTTCCCGATCACGGTCACCAACAACGTCATCACGGGCAACATCTCCACCCACGAAGGTGGCGGTATCGCCCTCGACGACGCCACGGACGTGCGGGTCGTCAACAACACGGTGATGGACAACATCACCACGGCGACCGCGGTCACCAGCAACGGCGCGCCGGCCCCGGCCGGCCTGTCCGTGGCGGAGAACAGCGTCCAACTGCAGGCGACCCTGCCTGCCGGCTCGCCCAACTTCAGCAACCCGAAGTTGTTCAACAACATCTTCTGGAACAACCGGGCCGGCAGTTGGAACGGCGTGTACGTCAGTGGGATCGGGGCCCCGGACGCCCCCGCCGGTGACTCGATCAACTACTGGGACATGGGTTCCGCGGACGGGGTCGGGCCGCTGACGCCGACCAACTCGGTGTTGCAGACGACCACCGGCACCACGCCGAGCGACACGAACAAGGTCGGAGTCGACCCGAAGGTCGTCTCACCGTTCCTGACCAACGTCACGATCGAAGCCTCCCGGACGTTCCCCTCGTTCCGGCAGGCCGTGATCGTGGTCCAGCACGTGCCGGGTACGCAGATGGGCGACTACCACCTGTCCGCCGGCTCGCCGGCGTTGGACAGTGGCGTCGGCAGCCGGACGTTCGGCACGACTACGGTGTCGGCGCCCCGGATGGACATCGACGGTGACACCCGCAGCTTCGTCACGCCTGACATCGGTGCCGACGAGTCGTCACTGTCGGCCGTCGCTGCAACCGCGCTGAGACAAGCGCGGACGAGAAAGTAGCTGACCCGTCGCGGGCGGCGGTGGCCACTGGCCTCCCGAGCCGCCGCCCGCGACGTTCCACGGCCGCCGTTCGT
>JAOPWA010000570.1 GCA_025965915.1 Dactylosporangium sp.
GCTAATGAATATTCTTGTTGTTCCCGCCAATTGAACTCGCGATAAACATGTCTTTGCGCCGTTGCGGATTGGCAGCTATCGTTACTCGACGCTAGGTTGCACGTTTCGGAAGGACCACTCTGATGGCTAAGAGAACGATCCACATGCTGGTCGACGATCTCGACGGCGGCGAGGCGGAGGAGACCGTCAAGTTTGCTATTGACGGCACTCAGTACGAGATCGATCTGTCCAACGAGAACGCCGCGAGAATACGGGACGCGCTCGCGCCTTATGTCGCGGCCGGAACGAAGGTCGGCCGGTCCGGTGGCATCGCCGCGCGAGTGGCGGCCCCTCGTGGGCGTGGCACCGCGTCCGTGGATCGTGACCAGAACCGGGCCATCCGCGAGTGGGCTCAGGGCAAGGGCATCGCGGTTTCCGACCGCGGCCGGATCAAGCAGGAGATCGTCGATCGGTATCACGCCGAAGCCGGTCGCTGACCAATCCGCACCGAATCCCCGGCGGAATTCGACCCCCCCGCTGAATCCCTCGATGCACATCTGACGTCGGGCCGGACACCGCACTCGCGGGCGTCCGGCCCGTCCGTGTAAACGGTGTGCATAGACATTGGTGTTCCAATCGCCCCGGGACTTTCCCGATATCGCCGGCCGCCAGTTCGGCTATCCGGGGTTTCGCTGTCGCCCCGGGTTTCGCTGTCGCCCGTCACCCTCATCGACGCCGATAGGTGTCGTCGCGGTCTGTTCACAGCCGTCGCGGACCACGACAATGAGAACTTATGAGTCAGTCGAGGGCGGACAGGCGCGCGTCAGACCGGGAACGGCAAGGGACCGTCCGAGCATTGCGAGGACAGTTGCGCGAAGGGCGGCTGTCAGATGTGACTTTCGTTCGCAGGCTCTTTCTCGCGCTCGACGCCCGCCATCGGACCGAACTCGACGCCCTGGTCGCCGACCTGCCCGGCCGGCCGCTGGCGCACCGCCGGCTCATACTGCTGTACCAGCGGCTCACCGCACTGGTTTCTCGGCTGATCCGGTTGCGGATCGCCCCGCGGTCGGCGAGCGAGACCTCCGAACTCGCCCTTCCGCCGGTGCCTGGTGAATACGTCATCGGCCGGTCCGACGACGTCGATCTGCACCTCGATGACATCTCGGTGTCGCGCCGGCACGCCCTGATCGCCCACGTCGGCGGTGGCTGGGTTCTCACCGACCTGGGTTCGCGCAACGGCACCTGGCTTAACGGCTGGCGGCTGCCCGGCCCAGCTCCGGTCAGCCCGGGAGACCTGGTCGATCTCGGCTCCCTCCGGTTCGTGGTCGTGGACAAGAGGCCAGGCTGACCGGTACGGCGGTCGCGCCCGTCGCGGAGTAGGACTATCGGCCGCTGAGCGCCTGCAGTGTCCAGGCGATAAGCGGCGTCGTCACCAGCCACAAGGCGTACAGCCCGGCTGGCGGGGTCGGCGTGACCAGGCGGGGCGGGTCGACGTCCGGTGCGGTGCGTTCCTTCGCGTAGCGCAGCGCGTTCGCCAACTGCTCGGCGCTGCGACCCGTGGAGCCGTGACCCGTGGAGCCGAGGCCGGTGACGTTGCCGACACCGCCGTGCGCGCCGACCACCAGATGGCTGGCGCCCGCGCTGATCGTGACGTCCCGCCGATCAGGCTCGATCCGGTGCACCTGGTGCCAGCGGAAGCGCCCGCTACCAATGGCGCCGACCACAGCGACGCCGCCCGCGTTCCATGCCAGCCGAGAGCGCAGGAACAGGCGCCAGCCGACCGCGCAGGCGAGTGCCGTCGCCAGCGCGGCGATGACAAATGCTGTCCCGTATTGCAGCGTCGGCAGGAACTTCGCCGGCGTGACCAGCACGAGAGGCATTGCCGCGATCAGGGCGTACCCGATGGCCCAGTGCTGGATGTGGGTGTGTACCTGGTAGGGGTTGTCGTCGCGGTCGGCCGCGCTCAGCGCGTCGACCTCCTCGGGGCGCAGGGGCAGCTGTCCGAACGCCGGATCGCGCCACCCGGTCGCGGTCACCGGTTCGGTGAACGGCGGCGCACCCACCTTGGTCCGCAGGGGTCGCACGGGTGCGGCCGCGATGCCGTCGACGACGACGGTGCACCAGTGCTCCGGCGCGGGTACCCCATACAGCAGCGCGGGTCGCGTCGGCAGCAGGGCGACCTGGCGGTCGTCGGAGTCGTCGGCCGGTACGGCATCGAGGAGGGCCTGTGTCATGGGTAGGCATCGGAGCTCGGTGATGGCCGGTTCGCCGGGCCGCGCATCCGCGGGGTAGACCGCGACGCGTCCCCAACCGGCGCGCACGTACACCTGCGTGACTGGTTGGGGCTGGTCGAACAGCGCGCGCAGCCCAGCGGCGCGCTCCGCTCCGCGGACCCGGCAGGCCAGGCCGACGCCGCCGGCGAGGGCGGCCAGCACGAGCCAGCCCGTCAGGTCGTACGGCTCGCTGACCGGCTGGTGCAGGCCGGCCGCGTCGGTGTAGAGCGCAAGCGGCTGCCCCACCGGATGGCCACGGGCGTCGAGCACGTCGATGTCGGTGAGCCGGCCGTCCGGCAGGCGTACCCGGACGGTGACGTCGTCGACCTGGGCCGTCACCTCGCCCACGACGGTGGTCGAGGCCCGCTGGCGGCCGTCCATCCCCGTCTGGCCGAACCAGCTCCACGCCACCAACCCGAGTACGACGAGCGCGCACGCGACCGAGGCGGCCCCCCAGCGAACCGTCGGCCGCGGCAGGTGCGGTGGGGCCGGTGGCCGCTCGTGGCGGACCCCGGCCAGCCACGTCATCGCGGTACCCGACGCGGGGCGGGCGCGGTCGACCTTGCCTACCCCGAAGCACAGCGCTACGAAGGCGACGTCGATGACGTACAGCCACTCCGGCGACGCGAGTGCCGGGTGGAGGAGGTCGTACCCGACCACCGCTATCGCGAACCCGCTCGCCAGCCACGCGGCGACGCGGGCGTGTAGAAAGCCCGCGACGGCAGCGGCGACCAGCAGCCCGGCGGTCAACGCCGCCGGCACGTCCGGCAGGCACGGCGCGGCGTCGGTACACGATTGGGTCGGCGATGCGCTGTTGTGTAGCCCCATGACCACGCAGGCGGCGACGAAGATGATCCACGCCAGCGCGCGGCGCAGCCAGTTGGGCCTGGTCAGGGTCCGGAGCGCCCGGACGTCACGGGTCAGCAGTAGGACAGCCACCCGCACATGATGCCGGCACCGACCGGTTCTGTCGGGGTGCGCCGGGCCGGCGAGCCGACCACAGCCGGCGGGGCCTCGGGTTTCGCCCGTTATCCGCCGGGTAGCGTGCCACGGAACTCCGGTCGACAAGGGGGCCCCGGATGACGACCGTACGCGACGTCATGACCCGTGATCCCATCACGATGGACGTGAACACCGTCGTATCGGCGGTCGCCCGGCAGATGCGCGACGCTGTGATCAGCGACGTGATCGTTACCGAAGGCGACCAGGTACGTGGCATTGTCACCGAGCGCGACATCCTGGTACGCGCGGTGGCGGAGGACGCCGATCCGCGGGCTATCACGGCCGCCGACGTGCTGACCCGCGACCTCGTGACGGTCGCACCCGACGACGACATCAAGGCGGCGGAGGGGCTGATGCGCGTGAACGCGATCAAGCACCTGCCCGTATGCGACGGTGATCGTCTCGTGGGGATCGTGGCGCTGGGCGACATCGCCGTGGAAGAGCACCCCGACTCCCTATTCGCGGAACTCGCCGTCGAAGACCCGAACGGCTGACACGTCACGGTTGACCACGTCACGGTTGACCACGTCACGGTTCACCACATCACGGTTCACCACATTGGGAGGAGCCGGAGAGCATGCGCGTCGGAGTCGTCTTCCCGCAGACGGAGATCGGGCCTGACCCGGCCGCGATCAGGACGTACGCCACAGCAGTGCAAGACCTGGGCTACGACCACATCCTCGCGTACGAGCACGTCGTCGGCGCCGACCCGGAGCACTACTCCGGCTGGACCGGCCCGTACAACATCCAGACCCAGTTCCACGAGGTGATGGTGCTCTTCGGTTATCTGGCCGCGATCACCTCGATGGAACTGGTCAACGGGATCCTCATCCTGCCCCAGCGGCAGACCGTCCTGGTGGCCAAGCAGGCGGCGGAGGTCGACATTCTCACCGGTGGCAAGTACCGGATGGGCGTGGGCGTCGGTTGGAACCCGGTGGAGTACGAGGCGCTCGGCCAGAAGTTCTCCCTGCGCGGCAAGCGGATCGAGGAGCAGATCGAACTGCTGCGCCGGCTGTGGACCGAACCCAACGTCACCCACGTCGGCAACTTCGACAGGATCACCGCGGCCGGAATCGCGCCGATGCCGGTGCAGCGGCCGATCCCGATCTGGATGGGCGCGGATACGCCCCCCGCATTTCGGCGTGTTGGCCGAATGGCGGACGGCTGGTTCCCGCAGATGCGTCCCGGACCGGACCTCGTCGCGGCCAAGCGCATCGTTGATGAGGCCGCCCGGGAGGCCGGCCGTGACCCGGACACGATCGGCATGGAGGGCCGGATCTCCTACGGCCCCCACGGCTCCGACGCCGTCGCCGAAGAGGCGTTCGAGTGGGAGAGGGTCGGCGCCACCCACATCTGTATCAACACCATGAGTGCCGACCTCCCCAGCGTCGACGAGCACATTGCGGCGTTGAGGGCGGTGGCGGGCAAGACCCGGAGACTCGCCCGGGCCCCCGGGTAGGCGGACGGTGACAACCAGGCCCCCACCGTCGCGGGGGACCGCGGCCACCTCACCGCCGTGAGCGCGCACCACGGCCCGGACGATCGACAGACCGAGGCCGAAACGCTCGGACCGTACCCGGTCGCCGCCCAGGCGCCGGGACGGCTCGAAGATCGTGGTGATGTCGTACGGCGCGACGACCGGCCCGGTGTTCGTCACCGTCAACTCGGCCCGGCCATCGTGGATATCCGACGCGACCGACAGTCACCGGTCCGCCGAGCCAGTTCTCCTCGGTGCCGGTCCACCCCTGTGAACCGGTGGTTGCCAGCAGCCAGCCACCTGGCCGCAGCCACCTCGCGATCCGCGAAATCAGCCGCTGCTGTGAGCGCGAAGACGGCATCCACGTCCGCGCCAGGCCGGGCGGTCACGTCGACCTTCTGCTCGGTCATCGACGCCTCCCTGCATGGAAGGGTTACAACGGCACCGGTACGGACATTTAGCTGTACGAGGTAGATTGCGGTCCATGGCGATCCTTACTGAAGATGACCTTTCTCTGCTCGGCGAGACACAGTTGGCCCATGTGGCGGTGATCGACGCGGACGGCGCCCCGCACGTAACGCCGGTCTGGGTCGACACCGACGGCGAGCACATCGTTTTCAACACGGCAAAGGGCCGGGCCAAGTACAACAGCCTGGTCCGCAACCCGCAGGTCGCGGTGTCCGTGGTCGACAAGACCAACGACTTCCGCACCCTCTGGGTTAAGGGCACGGCCGAACTGGTCGAGGACGGCGCCGACGCCCACATCGACCGCCTGGCGCAGAAGTACCTCGGGCAGGACACGTACCCGTACCGCCAGCCGGGCGAAGAGCGCGTGATCGTGCGGATCACGCCGACCGCCAAGCTCCGTCAGGGCTGACCGGCTGCTGCGTGGAGTTGCTGCTGTGTCGACGTGCTGTTGCTCGGCGCACAGTAACTCCACCCAGGGTGCGGAGCACCGGCGACTGGGATAACCTACGGGTACGTAACCGTAGGCGCTCTGGAGGATATCGTGCCATCGCAGACCGAGCTGTTGCTCCAGCTTGAACCGGTCGTGGAGGCCAATCTCAACCGGCACCTGACGCAGGCCACCGAGTGGTTCCCGCACGAGTACGTGCCCTGGAGCCAGGGGCGTGACTTTGACGGCGTCCTTGGCGGGGAGGCGTGGGACCCGTCCCAGTCGGCGCTGTCCGACGTGGCGCGTACCTCACTGATCGTCAATCTGCTCACCGAGGACAACCTGCCCAGCTACCACCACGAGATCGCACTGTTGTTCGGCCGCGACGGCGCCTGGGGTACGTGGGTGCACCGGTGGACCGCCGAAGAGGGCCGGCACGGCATCGTCATCCGCGACTACCTGCTCGCCACCCGAGCGGTCGACCCGATCGCGCTGGAACGGGCCCGGATGGTCCACATGGGCGCCGGCTACATCAGCGACAACTCCGGGGAGTTGCTGCACTCCCTCGCGTACGTGTCGTTCCAGGAGCTGGCCACCCGCATCTCGCACCGCAACACCGGGCGGTACAGCGGCGACCCGGTGTGTGAGCAACTGCTGGCCCGGGTGGCGCAGGACGAGAACCTGCACATGGTCTTCTACCGCAATCTGCTCGCCGGCGCGCTCGAACTGGCGCCGAACGAGACCATGCGAGCCATCATGGACGTGGTCTCCGGCTTCCAGATGCCCGGCTACGGCATCGAGAACTTCGGCCGCAAGGCCGCCCAGATGGCCATCGCCGGCATCTACGACCTGCGAATCCACCACAACGAGGTGCTCGCGCCGGTGCTGCGCAACCTGCGGGTCTTCGATCTGACCGGCCTGAGTGACGACGGCGAGCGGGCGCGCGAGGAGCTGGCGACGTTCATGGCCGGCCTCGACGCGAACGCCAGCCGGTTCGAAGAGCGCCGGGAGGCCACGCGGCAGCGGGTCGCCGCCCGCGTCGGCTGAGTCGACGGGCCGGCCCGCCAGCCGCGTTGATGGGCCGGCCCGCCAGCCGCGTTCGCCCAGGCCGATACCGGGGTACCAAACCCGGATGGACGGCGTGAGGGACGTTCCGGACTACACGCAGGATCTCGTGCGGCTCGGCGACTACATGGTCGAAGACGACGGCGACGACGACCCGGTTCTGCTCACCAAGGATGGCAAGCGGGTCGAGACGTGGCGGGAGGGGTACCCGTACGAGGAGCGCATGGAGCGCGCCGACTACGACCGCGAGAAGCGGCTGCTGCAGATCGAACTGCTCAAGCTCCAGAGGTGGATCAAGAAGTCGGGCGAGAAGCTGGTCGTGCTGTTCGAGGGGCGCGACGCGGCGGGCAAGGGCGGCACGATCAAGCGGTTCATGGAGCATCTCAACCCGCGCGGCGCCCGGGTCGTCGCACTGGAGAAGCCCAGCGAACGCGAGCTGACCCAGTGGTACTTCCAGCGCTACATCGCTCACCTGCCCGCCGCCGGCGAGATCGTGCTGTTCGACCGGTCCTGGTACAACCGCGCCGGCGTGGAACGCGTGATGGAGTTGACTTCCCGCACGGACTACCTGGAGTTCATGCGGCAGACCCCCGAACTGGAACGCATGCTGGTGCACTCCGGCATCCACCTGATCAAGTTCTGGTTCTCGGTCTCCCGTACCGAGCAGCGCACCCGGTTCACGATCCGTCAGGTCGACCCCGTCCGGCAGTGGAAGCTCTCCCCGATGGACCTCGCCTCATTGGACAAGTGGGACGACTACACCGAGGCCAAGGAGGCGATGCTCTTCTACACCGACACTGCGGACGCGCCGTGGACGGTCATCAAGGGCAACGACAAGAAGCGGGCCCGGGTGGAGGCGATGCGCTTCGTTCTGAGCCAGTTCGACTACACGGGCAAGGACCCTGAGGTCGTGGGTACGCCCGACCTTCAGATCGTCGGGCGCGCCTCGCAGATGTTCGAGGAGGACGAGCAGCCCGGCAACCTCCAGGTACGCCTCTGACACCTATGATCAGGGAGAGCGGCGCCGGTTATCCACAGCCGCAAACCGACACTGGTGCGCCGGGGTACTGAGCTTCCACGCTTGCTCGGTGTTCGATGAGCAGTGCGGTGTGGTTACCCGTGGTCAGGCGCTCGCGTACGGCTTGACGGCCGACGGGATCCGGGCACACCTGCGGGCAGGCCGGTGGCAACGACTGTTCCGTTCGGTGTACGCAACCTTCAGCGGACCGGTTCCTCGCCGGTCGATGCTGTGGGCTGCCACGCTGCGCGCCGGGCCGGACGCCATGCTCAGCCATCAATCGGCGGCGGAGTTGATCGGCCTGATAGACGAGCCCGCCCCGTTGGTCCACGTCACGGTGGCGGCGCAGCGGCGGATCTCGCCGATCCCCGGCGTCGTGCTCCATCAATCGAGCCGCACCGACAAGATCTGTCACCCGACCCGATTGCCGCCGCAGACGCGGATCGAGGAGACGGTGGTCGACCTGACCCAGACCTCAGTCTCACTGGGAGAGGCGTTGGGGGTGATCGCGAAGGCATGCGGTCGTCGCCTCACCCGACCGGAACGGATCGTCGAGTCGCTGGCTGAACGCAAGAAGGTGCGCTGGCGGGAGGAGTTGCTCGCCACCTTGGGCGACGTCGCGGCTGGCGCGCACTCCGCACTTGAGTTGCGCTACCTGCGGGATGTGGAGCGGGCGCACGGACTGCCTCGTGGCGGTCGCCAGCATGCTGTCACCCGCTCCGGTGGCCGCCTCTACGAGGACGTGCGTTATGCGGAGTTCGGCGTGGTGGTGGAGCTTGATGGTCGCGCCGCGCACCCCGACGAGGCGCGGTGGCGAGACATGCGCCGCGACAACGCCTCGGTCATGGACGGGCGACGCGTGCTGCGCTATGGGTGGGCCGACGTTACCGGCCAGCCATGTGCCGTGGCGAACCAGGTCGTCACGGTGCTTCGGGCAGCCGGTTGGCGAGGGGTGACGCGCCGTTGCCGTCCCGGGTGCACGGCACCCGGAGCATGATCAGGGAGAGTTTCCGGCGCTATAGCGCCGCAAACTCTCCCTGATCATGGTGAGTCCTGGATCACCGTGAGTCCTGGATCACCCTGAGTCCTGCGGCTTACCGAGCTTCAGCGGACGCCACCACTGCCACAGCAGGAAGATTCCGCCGAGTACGAGCATGGCCAGCCCGGTCCAGAGGTTGATGCGTACCCCCTGGGCCTTGTGGATCTCGGCCGGGCTGTCGAACAGGCCCTTCACGGAGAGGATCAGGCCGTACAGGACGAAGAGGCCACCGATCACCCGGCGTACGTCGAACAGCCGGGCCTTGCTGGTGGGGATCGGCTCGTCGGTGTTGTCAGCCATCACAAACCTCAGCCATCACAAACCTCTCATCAGCCATCACAAACCTCTCAGAGGAACGGCAGGTAGAACGCTGCGGCCAGGACGAGCGCGCCGGCACCGAGGATGACGGGGTTGCGGTACCAGGCGCGGTCGGCCGCGTCCATGTCGGCAGTCAGGTCGATCTTGTCCACTCCGTACACCAGCCCGCTGAGCTCCGACACCGGCTTCGGTGTGGTGAAGAGCGTGACGATCACTGACACGACCATGACGGTCACGAACGCGATGCCCGCGCCCCAGAAGCTCTCGTCGAGGTCGGAGCCGAAATGCAGGACACCGGCCCGGTACAGCAGGTACGTGGTGATCGCGGTCAGCGTGCCGGAGAGCAGGCCGAAGAAGCCGGCCCACGCGCTCATCCGCCTCCAGAACATGCCGAGGATGAAGGTGGCGAACAGGGGCGCGTTGAACACGGCGAACAGCGCCTGGATGTAGTTCATGATGTTGCTGAACCCGGCGGCGATGAACGCGGTGCCGATGCCGATGCCGACGCCGATGACGGTGACGGTCCGTCCGGTTTTCAGATAGTGCGCGTCGCTTCGGTCTTTACGGATGTACGGCTGCCAGATGTCGTACGTGAAGACGGTGTTGAAGCCGCTGACGTTGGCGGCCATGCCGGCCATGAACGATGCGAGCAGCCCCGTGACGGCGATGCCGAGCACGCCATTGGGCAACAGATCGCGCATCAGCAGCGGGATCGCGTTGTTGTACTGGAGGTCACCCTTGGCGGCGCCGAGTCCCTTGACCGTCACCAGCGCGACCAGTCCGGGAATCACCGTCACCGCCGGGATCAGCAGCTTCGGGTAGGCCGCGATGATGGGTGTGCGGCGGGCGGCGCTCATGTTGCGGGCCGACAACGCACGCTGGACCTCGGCGAAGTTCGTTGTCCAGTAGCCGAAGGAGAGCACGAACCCGAGGCCGAACACGATGCCGAGCCAGTTGGCGCCGAGCGGGTTGTTGGAACCGCCGGTGCCCTGCCAGGCGTGCAGGCCCGCGTCGCCGAGCTTGGTGCCGCGGACGGCGTTGAAGAGGCCGTTGATGCCACCGACCTTGACCAGTCCGATAATGGCGATCGGCACCAGGCCCGCGAGGATGACGAAGAACTGCAGGACCTCGTTGTAGATGGCCGAGGAGAGGCCGCCGAGCGTGATGTACGCGAGGACAATGGCGGCACCGAGCACGATCGCCGTCCACAGCGGCCAGCCGAGCAGGGCCTGCATCACCAGCGCCAGCGCGTAGAGGTTGACGCCGGCGATGAGCACCTGCGCGATCGCGAAGCTCACCGCGTTGAGGAACTGGGTTGGCTTGTTGAAGCGCAGCCGCAGGAACTCGGGGACACTGCGCACCTTGGAGCCGTAGTAGAACGGCATCATCACGATGCCGAGAAACACCATGGCCGGCACCGCGCCGATCCAGTAGTAGTGGACCGTCATGATGCCGTACTGGGCACCGTTGGCGGCCATGCCAAGGATCTCCAGCGCGCCGAGGTTGGCCGAGACGAACGCCAACCCGGTGACCCACGCCGGCATCGACCGGCCGGAGAGGAAGAAGTCCGCGCTCGTCTTGATCGCGCGCCGCGCGGCGACGCCGACGCCGAGGACCACGACGAAGTACAGCCCCAGCATCGCGTAGTCGATCGCGTCCAGATTGAGCCGAAGGCCTTGCGCGAACGAATCCATCGACCCCTCCACTGAACGTACGACCCACCGTAGGGTGAAAGTACGCCTTCTGACGGAGATCGCAATTCGAGCGGATATTGTCAGCGGTTGCGCTCGGGCATCAGTGATGCGGTGGGCGGCCGGTCACCCCGAAGCGGGCGGGACGAGGTGCGAGGCCAGGAGTTCGACGAGATCCTGCGCGGCGTAGGGCTTGTCGAGGAACGCGTCACATCCGGCGAGCATCGCCGCTGCTCGCTCATGCGGCAGGACGCTCGCGGTCAGGGCGATCACCTGCGGTC